>NZ_MEFH01000054.1:0-102187 GCF_001725095.1 Sphingopyxis sp. SCN 67-31
GATCACCGCGCCGTTCATCGTCATGCTGACCGACATCTGGTCGAGCGGGATGCCGTCGAAGAGGATTTTCATATCCTCGACGCTGTCGATCGCCACCCCCGCCTTGCCGACGTCGCCGACGACGCGCGGATGGTCGCTGTCATAGCCGCGGTGGGTGGCAAGGTCGAAGGCAACCGACAGCCCCTTCTGCCCTGCGGCGAGGTTGCGGCGATAGAAGGCGTTCGATTCCTCGGCGGTCGAGAAGCCCGCATATTGCCGGATCGTCCACGGCCGCCCCGCATACATCGACGCGCGTACACCGCGCGTGAAGGGCGCGAAACCGGGCAGGCCGGGGTCGGTCTGGATGTCCTCGGCCGTGTAGAGCGGCTTGACGTCGATCCCCTCGGGCGTGTGCCAGGTAAGGTCTTTACCCTTCACTTCCTTGTCAGCGGCGGCCGCCCATTGGTCGAGGGTCGGTTTGTCGGTCATATGCAGTCTCTTTTTCCCAAAAACCGTTCGCCCTGAGCTTGTCGAAGGGCCGTTCTTGTCTTGAACGAAGAAAGGACGGTGCTTCGACAAGCTCAGCACGACCGGAAAATGATGTCAGTGCGCCCCCTTCGGCGTCTCCATGATCTCGGTCAGCACCCCGCCCATGTCGCGCGGATGGACGAAGAAGATCGGCGTCCCGTGCGCCCCGATCCGCGGTTCGCCGAGCACGCGCTTGCCCATCGCCTCGAACTCCGCCTTGGCGGCGTGGATGTCGGGGACCTCATAGCACATATGATGCTGCCCGCCCTGCGGGTTCCGTTCGAGGAAGCCCGCGATCGACGCATTGCCGGGCAGCGGCTCGATCAGCTCGATCTGCGTGCCGTTCGTCCCACCCTCGCCGGGCGTATCGACGAAGCACACTTTGACGCCCTGATCGGGCATGTCGAACGGCTCGCAGATCGTCGTCGCGCCCATCACGTCGCGGTAGAAGGCGATGCTGTCGGCGATGGACGGCGTCGCGACGCCGATGTGGTTGAGGCGGCCCAGTTTCATATCAAAGTCTCTCCAGTTTCGTCATGCCGGACCCGATCCGGCATCCCGCTTAGACCTCGCGGAACAAGGATAGCGGGACCCCGGATCAGGTCCGGGGCGACGCCAAACTACAGCGGAATATTGTCATGCTTCTTCCACGGGTTCTCCAACTGCTTGTTCCGCAGCTTCCGCAGCCCCAGCGCGATCCTTTTCCGCGTGTTGCGGGGATGGATGACCTCGTCGATATAGCCGCGCGATGCCGCGACGAAGGGGTTGGCGAAGCGATCCTCATATTCCTTCGTGCGCTCGGCGATCTTCTGCGCGTCGCCGATGTCGCTGCGGAAGATGATTTCGACCGCGCCCTTCGCGCCCATCACCGCGATCTCGGCGGTCGGCCACGCATAGTTCAAATCGCCGCGCAGATGCTTCGACGCCATGACGTCGTAGGCGCCGCCATAGGCCTTGCGCGTGATGACCGTGATCTTGGGCACCGTCGCCTCGGCATATGCGAAGAGCAGCTTCGCGCCATGTTTGATGATGCCGTTATATTCCTGCGCGGTGCCGGGCAGGAAGCCGGGAACGTCGACGAAGGTGACGATCGGAATCTCGAACGCGTCGCAGAAACGTACGAAGCGCGCCGCCTTCTTCGACGAATTGATGTCGAGCACGCCCGCCAGCACCAGCGGCTGGTTGGCGACGATGCCGATCGTGCGCCCCTCGATGCGCCCGAAGCCGCAGATGATGTTCGCGGCGTGCGCCGGCTGCACCTCGAAGAAATCGCCCTCGTCGACCGTCTTGCGGATCAGCTCGTGCATGTCATAGGGCTGGTTCGCATTAGGCGGGATCAGCGTGTCGAGGCTGTCCTCGGCGCGGTCGTAGGGATCGCTCGTCGGGCGCACGGGCACGCCGGCGCGGTTGTTCTCGGGCAGATAGTCGAAGAAATCACGCGCCGCGAGCAGCGCCTCGATGTCGTTCTCGAACGCCAGGTCGGCGACCGAGCTTTTCGTCGTGTGCGTGATCGCGCCGCCCAGTTCCTCCTGCGTTACCACCTCGTTGGTCACCGTCTTGACCACGTCGGGACCGGTGACGAACATGTAGCTCGAATCCTTCACCATGAAGATGAAGTCGGTCATCGCGGGCGAATAGACCGCGCCGCCCGCGCACGGCCCCATGATGAGCGAAATCTGCGGCACCACCCCCGACGCCAGAACATTCTTCTGAAACACGTCGGCATAACCGCCGAGCGATGCGACACCCTCCTGAATTCGCGCGCCGCCCGAGTCATTGAGGCCGATAACCGGCGCCCCCACCAGCATCGCCTTTTCCATCACCTTGCAGATCTTCTCCGCATGGCGTTTCGACAATGAACCGCCGAAGACTGTAAAATCCTGGCTGAAGACATAGACGAGCCGGCCGTTGATGGTCCCCGATCCGGTCACCACGCCATCGCCGGGGATTTTCTGGTCCTGCATCCCGAAATCGACGCAATCATGCTCGACATAAGTGTCGAGCTCCTCAAATGAATCCTCGTCGAGCAGCACGAGCAGCCGCTCGCGCGCGGTCAGCTTGCCCTTGGCGTGCTGCGCGTCGATGCGCTTCTGCCCGCCCCCCAGCGCGGCGGCGGCGCGGCGGCGTTCCATTTCGGCGATATTGGCAGACATGCGGCTCTCCACGGATATTGAGCGGTCCGCCCTGCCCCGTTCGGCGCCCGGTGGCAAATGTGAATTTGCAAAGTTGCGAAGTCGGAATTTGCAAAGTAGAGCCACACCATAGGCCGTTCGTGTCGAGCGAAGGCGAGACACCCAGCGACCTTGCGCCACACTGATGGGTGTCTCGACTTCGCTCGACACGAACGGAAATGAGAGGTTTCGTGCCATGACCCGCCAACGCATCTTCGCCGGCAGCCGCATGCGCCAGCTTCGCGCCGAGCGCGGCCTGCGGCAGGCCGGGTTCGCTGCGAGGCTCGGCATCTCGACCTCCTACCTCAGCCAGATCGAGCATGACGACCGGCCGCTGACCCCCGCGCTGCTCGACCGGCTGCAAAGACTGTTCCCGCTCGAATGGGAGGAGGTCGCCGCCGACGCGGGCGACCGGCGCGCGGGCGCGCTGCGCGAGGCGGCGGCCGATCCGCTGTTCGCCGCCGCCCCGATCGCGCCCGAACAGCTCGAACGCGCGGCGCTTCAGCAGCCGCAACTCGCCGACCAGTTCGTCGCGCTGCACGCCGCCTATCGCCGCGCCGGACAGCGGCTCCAGATCATCGACGAGGCGCTGACCGGCGGCACCGCGGAAGGCAGCCGCCTGCCATGGGAGGAGGTGCGCGACTGGTTTCACGACGCGGGCAATTACGTCGACCGGCTCGACCGCGCCGCCGAGGAACTGGCGAAGGGGCTGCGCGGCGCGTCCTCTGCCCCCTCTCCTGCGGTCGAGACGATCGAGCGGCGGCTGCGCGATGCGCTCGGCATCTCGATCGTTTACAATCAGGCGCAGGCGCTGCGCGATTATGACGCGACGATGCGCCACCTCGTCATCGACCCGTCGCAACCGCCCGAAAGCCGCCGCTTCCAGCTCGCGCACCAGCTCGCGGCGCTGGCGCTCGCGGACGAGATCGCGGCGGTGGTCGAGGCGTCGCCGCTGCGCACCGCCGCGGCGCGCCAGTTGCTCCACGTCGGTCTCGCCAACTATGCGGCGGGCGCGGTGCTGATGCCCTATACGCCCTTTCGCGCCAGCGCCCGCGCGGTGCGGCACGATATCGACCGGCTACGGCTCGAATATGGGGTCAGCTTCGAACAGGCGTGCCACCGCCTCTCGACGCTCCAGCGCCCCGGCGCGCGCGGCATCCCGATGTTCTTCTGCCGCGTCGACATGGCGGGCAACATCACCAAGCGGCACAGCGCGACGCGGCTGCAATTCGCGCGCTTCGGCGGCGCCTGCCCGCTGTGGATCGTCCACGAGGCGGCGGCGATCCCCGACCGCATCCTGTTCCAGCTCGCCGAGACGCCCGACGGCCTGCGCTACGTCTCGATGGCCAAGGGGCTGGTGAAGCCGTCGGGCAGCTATGCCCGCGCCCCGCGCCGCTATGCCGTCGCGCTGGGGTGCGAGGCGCGATACGCCGCCGACTTCGTCTATGCCGACGGGGTCGACGTCGATGCGCCGCAGGCTGCGGCACGCATCGGCCCGTCGTGCCGCATCTGTCCGCGCGACGACTGCGACCAGCGCGCCTTCCCGCCGAGCGACCGGCCGATATTGGTCGATCCTGATCGAAGGGACGTGGTGCCCTATCGGATCGGGTGACCAATTCCCCTCCCGCTTGCGGGAGGGGGCTGGGGGTGGGTCTGCGACGGTGCCTCTGCCCACCCCGCTGCGAGTAGCGAGCAAGCTCGCAACTCTCGCTTCCCCTCCCGCTTGCGGGAGGGGAGCGATTACTTCAGCAGCACCAGTTCCTCGGCCATGCTCGGGTGCAGCGCCACCGTGGCGTCGAAATCGGCCTTGGTCAGCCCAGCCTTCACCGCGACCGCCGCTGCCTGCAATATCTCCGGCGCGTCGGGGCCGATCAGGTGCAGGCCGACGACCTGGTCGGTCGCCTCGTTGACCACCATCTTGTAGAGCGCGCGTTCGTTGCGGCCGGCGAGGACATTCTTCATCGCGCGGAAATCGCTCGTATAAACCCGGATCGAGCCCAGTTTATTGCGCGCCTCGGCCTCGGTCATGCCGACGGCGCCGATCGGCGGATGGCTGAACACCGCGCTCGGAACATTGGCATAATCGACCGTCGTCGGCTTGTCGCCGAAGACCGAGTCCGCGAACGCCTGCCCCTCGCGGATCGCCACGGGGGTGAGCTGGATGCGGTTGGTCACGTCGCCGACGGCATAGATGCTCGGCACCGACGAGCGGTTGCCCTCGTCGACCTTCACGGCCCCGTCGGCGTCGAGCTCGACGCCCGCCTCCGCGAGCCCCAGTCCGCGGGTGTTCGGTACCCGTCCGGTCGCCACCAGCACCGCGTCGGCGGGAATCGGGTCGCAATTGGCGAGATGAACCATCAGCGAGCCGTCGGCCTGCTTCTCGATCGACTGGAAGGGGGCGTTGAAGCGGAACTCGATGCCCTTGGTCATCGAGATCTGCAACAGCCGGTCGCGGATCTGCTCGTCATAGCCGCGCAGGATCGCGTCGCCACGATTGACGATCGTCACCTTGCTGCCGAACTCGTTGAAGATGCCGGCGAATTCGTTGGCGATATAGCCGCCGCCCGCGATCACCACGCGCTGCGGCAGCGTTTCGAGGTGAAAGACCTCGTTCGAGGTGATCGCATGCTCGCTGCCCGGAAAGTCGGGGACGAAGGGCCAGCCGCCGGTGGCGATCAGGATGCGCTCCGCAGTCAGTTCGCGCCCGTCGGCCAGGCGCACGGTCTGCGGCCCGGCGACCGTCGCGCGCGTCTTGAAGACCTCGACCTGGTGATTGTCGAGCGTCTGCCCGTAAAGCCCTTCGAGCCGGGTCACCTCGGCCAGCACATTGTCGCGCAGCCGCGCCCAGTCGAAGCGGCAATCGGGAGGAACGTCCCAGCCGAAATGGCGCGCGTCCTTCAGGTCCTCGGCGAAATGGGCGCCATAGACGAGCAGCTTCTTGGGGACGCAGCCGCGGATGACGCAGGTGCCGCCGACCCGATGCTCCTCCGCCACAGCGACGCGCGCACCGTGCGAAGCCGCGACGCGGCTGGCGCGCACCCCGCCCGACCCGGCGCCGATGACGAAAAGATCATAGTCGAACTTGGACATGGAAGAGCCCCCGCACTGGAATGATTGGCTGGCGCCTATGTGGGTGGGCGGCGCCGGCTTGCCAATCGAATTTTGCGGTCAGTGCGAAACACTTGTCGTTGCGGCCCCGGACGGATCGGCAATTATCCCTTTTCGGCAGGTAACCGTTCCCCGGCGAAAGCCGGGGCCCATGCGAGGCAGGCGCACGCATCTGGACCCCGGCTTTCGCCGGGGATCACCAGCATCATTGTCTCAAGGGCATGAACGCCGACTAGATCTGGGGGAGTCATCTACAGCGGTGTACGCAACTCCGGATTGCCGCGTCGCCATGCTCCTCGCAATGACCCTATGGGTTATTCCCCCAGCGCCGCCTGCATCAGCGCCTGCGTCGCCGGATCGAAGGCAACCGTCCCCTCGGCCAGACCCTTCGCCATTTCCTTGCCCAGTTCGACCCCGAACTGGTCGAACGGGTTGATGCCCAGCAGCACCGCGTTGGCGAAGACGCGATGCTCGTAGAAGGCGATGAGCGCGCCCAGCTGATGCGGCGTGACCTGTTCGAGCAGGATCGTCGCCGAGGGCCGGTTGCCCGGATAGGCGCGCGCGCCGTCCTCGCTCGCACGTCCGGCCATCAGCGCCGCCCCCTGCGCGATGCAGTTGGCGACGAGCGTTTCGTGGTGCGCGGCGTCGAGCAGATCGTCGGCCTCGCGCGCGACGACGAATTCGACCGGGACCAGATGCGTGCCCTGATGGAGCAGTTGGAACACCGCATGCTGGGCATCGGTGCCGACGCCGCCCCAGGTGATCGCGGCGCTCGCGCGGCCCAGCGGCTCGCCGTCCAGCGTGACGCCCTTGCCGTTCGATTCCATTTCGAGCTGCTGCAGATAAGAGGGAAGCAGCCGCAGCCGCTCGTCATAGGCGAAGACCGCGCGCGTCTGGCAGCCGAGGCGGTTGGCATAGAGCTGGTCGGCAAAGGCGGCGAGCAGGCAGATGTTGTCGGCACCCTCGGCCAGCCGGAAATGCCGGTCCATCTCCGCCGCGCCTTCGAGCAGTTCGGCGAAGGCGTCCCAGCCGAGCGCGAGCGCCGCCGGAAAGCCGATCGACGACCACAGCGAATAGCGCCCGCCGATCGTCTCGCTGAACGGCAGGATGCGCGTTTCGTCGATCCCCCATTCCATCGCCTTGTCGGGATTGGCGGTCAGCGCGACGAAGCGTCCGCTGGGGTCCTCGACCCCGCCCTCCTCCAGCCATTGCAGCGCCGACGCGGCGTTGAGCAGCGTCTCGGTGGTCGTGAAGGTCTTCGATGCGACCGCGACCAGCGTATATTCGGGGTCGAATTTCGCGAAGGCCTCGCTCAGCGCGGCCCCGTCGACATTCGAGACGACGGTGACGTCATAGCGCCGGTCGTGCCGCCCGAGCGCGTCGACGAGCAGGTCGGGGCCGAGCGCCGAACCGCCGATGCCGATGTGCAGCAGGTGGCGGATTTCGCCGAACGCCCCGGCCTCGATCGCGTCGACCAGCATGCGCATCCGCTGGTGGAGCGCCTGCGCGCGATGCACCGAATCGGGCGCGCCGTCGCCGCGCTCGGCGCTGTGCTCGGCGGCGCGCTCCTCGGTGGGGTTCACGATGCCGCCCGAAAACAGCGTCTTTCGCCGGCCCGCGAAATCCTGCGCCTCGGCCAGCCGCGACAGGATGGCGACCGCCGCATCGTCGAGGTGCGTCTTGGCGAAATCGAAGCGGATGTCGGCGACGCGGCGGACGAACGCCTGAAGCCGCGCATCGGGATCGGCGGCGACAAGCTCGGCGAGCGGACGGGGCTGCCAGTCGGCGAGGGCCTGCCAGGCTTCGGTGGCGGTGGTCATCGGATGTCCTCTTGGTTTCCGCTCGATGCGAACGGGATCGGGATGTGGCTTTCTCCATAAGCCAGCGGCGGTGCCCATGCCAGCGTCGTCCGCCGATATTCGCTTGACCTTCGCGTCCATTCGTCGCCAATGCGCGGCATGACCGACGCCAGCGCAACCGCCAGAAATTCCGCCGCCCCGACTCCCGCGCCCCCGGCCCCCGCTCCGATGTCCGCAAAGGAGGAGGCGGTCGACACCATCCGCTTCCTCGCGCTGCTCGCGGTCGCGGTGCTGATCTTCCGCAGCTTCTTTCTGTCGCCCTTCAACATTCCGTCGGAATCGATGCAGCCGCGGCTGCTGATCGGCGATTACCTGCTCGTCAACAAGATGGCCTATGGCTATTCGAAATACAGCCTGCCGTTCAGCGTGCCGCTGATCCCCGGCCGCATCTTTCCGCGCACCCCCGAACGCGGCGACGTCGTCGTGTTCAAGGCGCCGCCGGTGGGCGACAACGACTATATCAAGCGCGTCATCGGCCTGCCCGGCGACACGGTGCAGGTGAAGGACGGCGCCGTCTGGTTGAACGGCCGGCCGCTGAAGCGCGAGCCGATGCCCGATTTCGTCATTCCGGTGACGCAGAACATGATCGACGCCTCGCGCGCGATGGGCACCCTGCCCTGCTATTCGCCCGAGTTCGAGGAGACCGCCGCCGACGGCGGGCGCCAGTGCCGCTACAAGCAGTTCCGCGAGACGATGCCGAACGGCAAAAGCTATCCGATCCTCGACATCACGACGATCCAGCAGGACAATACGCCGCCGGTCACGGTGCCGGCCGGGCATCTGTTCCTGATGGGCGACAATCGCGACCGCAGCGCCGACAGCCGCTTCCCGGCGGTGGAGAATGAGGGGATCGGCCTGGTTCCCGAAGAGAATCTGGTCGGCCACGCGCTGGTCGGCATGTTCTCGACCGACGGCTCGGCGAGCTGGCTCAACCCGATCAGCTGGTTCACCGCCGCGCGGTGGAGCCGCATCGGGGACGGCTTTTGAGCGAAGGCGCGTCCGCCGAAACCATCGCCGCGATCACCGGCGCGCCGCCCGGCGACCTTGGCCTCTATCACCGCGCGCTGACCCATGGCAGCAGCGGCGCGGGCGATTATCAGCGGCTTGAATTCCTGGGCGACCGGGTGCTGGGGCTGGTGATCGCGTCCGAGCTGTTCCGCCGGTTTCCGAAAGCGAGCGAGGGCGAGCTTTCGTCGCGCCTGCACGCGCTGGCATCGGGCGAAACCTGTGCGCGCATCGCGCAGCGGCTCGACCTCAACGCACATGTCCGCTTCGGCGCGCAGGCGATCAGCGACGGCGGGCGGCAGAGCGACAATGTCGCCGCCGACGTGCTCGAAGCGCTGATCGGCGCGCTGTGGCTCGACCGGGGCGAGGTGGCGGCACGCGCCTTCATCGTCCGCGAATGGGGCGCGATGATCGAGGGGCAGACCGCGGCGCCCAAGCATCCCAAGGCGGCGCTCCAGGAATGGGCGCTCGCCCGCAAGCGGCGTCCGCCCGAATATCGCCTCGTCCGCCGCGAAGGCCCCGACCATGCGCCGCGCTTTCGCGTCGCGGTCGCGGTCGGCAAGCTCGCCGAGGCCGAAGGCGAAGGCGCATCGAAGCAGGCGGCCGAAAAGGCCGCGGCGGCCGCTCTGCTCGACCGGCTGACACAGGAAGAGAAACAATGACCCAACGCTGCGGCTTCGTGGCCGTTGTCGGCGCCCCCAATGCGGGCAAGTCGACCCTCGTCAATGCGCTCGTCGGCCAGAAGGTCGCGATCGTCAGCCCCAAGGCGCAGACGACGCGCACCCGGCTGATGGGCGTCGCGATGGCGGGCGACACGCAGATCGTGCTGATCGACACCCCCGGCATCTTCGCGCCGACGCGCCGGCTCGACCGCGCGATGGTCGCCGCCGCGTGGGGCAGCCTGGAGGAGGCGGAGGCGACCCTCGTCATCGTCGATGCCGCGGCGAAGCTGAGCGGCCGCGTCGAGCGCGTGCTGGAAGGCGTCGCGGGACGGCCCGAGAAAAAGTTCCTTGTCCTCAACAAGGTCGACCTGACGCGCAAGGACAAGCTGCTGACGATCGCGACCGAGTTGAATGCGAAGCTGCCCTTCGACGAAACCTTCTTCATCGCTGCGAGCAGCGGCGACGGCGTCGCCGACCTCAAGGCGCATCTGGCTTCGCTGATGCCCGAGGGACCGTGGCATTTCCCCGAGGATGAGGTGAGCGATGCGCCCGAGCGCATGCTCGCGGCCGAAATCACGCGCGAGCAACTCTATCGCCAGCTTCACGAGGAACTCCCCTATCAGTCGACGGTCGAGACCGAGCTGTTCAAGTCGCGCCCCGACGGCAGCGCCGAAATCCATCAGCAGATCCTCGTCGCGCGCGACAACCAGCGCGCGATCGTCCTCGGCAAGGGGGGCAGCCGGATCAAGGAAATCGGCGCGAAGGCGCGCGCCGAGCTGGCCGAGTTGATGGGGCGCAAGGTCCACCTGTTCCTGCACGTGAAAGTGAAGGAGAACTGGGACGAGGATCGCAGCGTCTATCGCGACATGGGGCTCGACTGGGTCGATTGATCCTGCCCTGAAGTCGCCTGGACTATCCTTGCCTTCGTTCGTGCTCAGGGCGAACGGGGTTGGGTTAACACGCGGAATTCTATTCCTTCGCCTTCTTCTTCGCCGGGGCCTTCTTCGCGGGCGCCTTTTTCTTCGGCGCGGCTTTCTTCTTCCCCTTGGCCGGTCCCTTCGCGGCGCGCGCGTCGATCAGCGCGACCGCTTCCTCGACCGTCAGCGCGTCGGGTTCGACCGTCTTGGGCAGCGTCGCGTTGGTCGTGCCGTCGGTGACATAGGGGCCGAAACGCCCCGCCATCAGCTTCATCTCGCCGCCGCTCGTCGGGTGCGGGCCGAAGGTCTTGAGCGGCTCTGCCTTGGCGCGCGCGCCGCGGCCGCCGCCGTTCGCCGCGTCGGCGATGCGCGCCACCGCGGCGTTCATGCCGATCTCGAAGATTTCGGCGGTGCCGGTCAACTTCGCATATTTGCCGTCATGGAGCAGATAGGGACCATAGCGCCCCAGCCCCGCGACGATCGGCTTGCCGCTTTCGGGATGCATGCCGACCTCGCGCGGCAGGCTGAGCAGCCGCAACGCATAGTCGAGGTCGAAATCCTCGGCAGGGATATCCTTGGGGATCGACGAACGCTTCGCCTCCTTGCCCTCGCCGAGCTGGATATAGGGGCCGAAGCGACCGCTGCGCTTCGTCACCTCGAGCCCGCTGTCGGGGTCGGTTCCCATCGCCTCGGGGCCGTTGTCGGCGCCGTTGTCCGCACCGCCCGGCTGCGCGAACTTGCGGGTATATTTGCACTCGGGATAATTGCTGCATGCGATGAACGGCCCGAAACGCCCGCCGCGCAGCGCGAGCCGGCCGGTGCCGCAATTGGGACAAAGCCGGGGATCGCTGCCGTCGCCCTTGTCGGGGAAGAGATAGGCGCCGAGGAATTCGTCGAGCGCCGCGGTAATCTCCGACGGTTTCTGTTCCATCACCTCGCCGGTGCGCGGCTTGAAATCGCGCCAGAAGCGGTCGAGCACCGCCTGCCACTGCGCGCGGCCGCCCGACACGTCGTCGAGCTCCTCCTCGAGCCCGGCGGTGAAATCATAGCCGACGTAGCGCGCGAAGAAGCGTTCGAGGAACGCCGTCAGCAGCCGCCCGCTTTCCTCGGGGATGAAGCGGTTCTTCTCGATGCGCACATAGGCGCGGTCCTTGAGCACCTGGAGGATCGAGGCATAGGTCGAGGGCCGCCCGATGCCGAGTTCCTCCATCTTCTTGACGAGGCTCGCCTCGGAATAACGCGGCGGCGGCTGCGTCTCGTGGCTCTCGACCTCGACGCCGGTCTTCGCCGGCGCATCGCCCTTGTCCATCGCGGGGAGCAGACGACCATCCTCGTCGTCGCTGTTATCGTCGCGCCCCTCGTCATAAAGGGCGAGGAAGCCGGGGAATTTCACCACCTGCCCCGTCGCGCGCAGCATCGTCTTGCCGGTGCCGTCGGACAGGTCGACGCTGGTGCGTTCGAGCCGCGCCGACGCCATCTGGCTGGCTAGCGCGCGCTTCCAGATCAGTTCGTAGAGCCGCGCATGGTCGCCGCCGCCGACGCGGTCCCTGCCGAAATCGGTCGGCCGGATCGCTTCATGCGCTTCCTGCGCGTTCTTCGCCTTGGTCTGATACTGCCGCGGCTTGTCGGGGACATAACCGCCGTCGTAGCGGTCGGCGATCGCGCGACGCGCGGCACTGATCGCGCTGCCGTCCATCTGGACGCCGTCGGTCCGCATATAGGTGATCGCGCCGTCCTCGTAGAGGTCCTGCGCGACGCGCATCGTGTGGCTGGCGGAAAAGCCGAGCTTGCGCGCCGCCTCCTGCTGGAGCGTCGAGGTGGTGAAGGGCGGCGGCGGGTTGCGGGTCAGCGGCTTGGTCTCGACCGCATCGACGGTGAAATGGCCCGCCTTCACATCGGCCTCGGCGGCGCGCGCATCAGCCTCTGTCGTGATCGACAGCCGCTCGATCTTGTCGCCGCGCCAGCGCGCGAGGCGCGCCCTGAACGGTGTGCCGCCCATTTCGAACAGCCCGGTCACCGACCAATATTGCTGCGTGACGAACGCCTCGATCTCGCGCTCGCGCTCGACCACCAGCCGCAGCGCGACCGACTGGACACGGCCAGCCGACTTGGCGCCGGGCAGCTTGCGCCACAGCACCGGAGACAGGGTGAAACCGACCAGATAGTCGAGCGCGCGCCGCGCGCGATAGGCATCGATCAAATCGGTGTCGAGGTCGCGCGGATGCGCCATCGCATCGGTCACCGCCTGCTTGGTGATCGCGTTGAAGGTGACGCGTTCGACCGCCTGCGGCAGCGCCTTTTTGCTGCGCAGCAATTCCTGCACATGCCAGCTGATCGCCTCGCCCTCGCGATCGGGGTCGGTCGCGAGGATCAGGCGGTCGGCCTGCTTCGCCGCGTCCTGAATCTCCTTCAGCCGCTTCGCCTTGTCGGGATAGAGCTGCCACTGCATCGCGAAGCCGTCGTCCGGATCGACCGAACCGTCCTTGGGCGGCAGGTCGCGGACATGGCCGTAGGATGCGAGCACCTTGAAATCACGGCCGAGATATTTCTCGATCGTCTTCGCCTTGGCAGGCGATTCGACAATTACCAATTGCATTGAAAATCCGTTCGCTGGGAACCCTTACACGTGTGCGCGAGGGTTGCGGAGGGCTTGGCCCTTCGTCAAGAGGGATTTGGCGCAACCGTCGCCGCCCGCGAAGATGGGACCGCTCGCGGTGTCGCACAAGGCTGCCGGCGGTCCCCTCTTCGCGGGGCGACGGTGGGGATCAGCGCAAGGCGCCCAGCCGCCCGATCAGCATCTCGCTCGCCAGGCTTGCCGCCTTGGCCGCACCCTCTTCATAGGCGCGGGGCTTTGCCGCGAATTCGAACTTGCGCGTCTTGCCGAAGCGCAGGCCGCCCAGCCCGGCGACCGCCGCGAGGCCGCCCGCGACGTTGGCGCCCGATTGCAGCGCCTTGTCCGCGCCGCTGGTCGCATCGTCCTTTTCGATGAAATCGCCCTCGACCGCGACCGGGGCCTTGACGGTGATGACCGACTGCTTGCCGCTCGGCGCGATCAGCGTCAGGCGCGAATAGTCGGCCGCGACCGACAGGCCGCTGTTGACCTGAATGCCGCCGAAGCTGAAGGCGCCGGGACGCTTCTGGTTCGAAAAGTCGATCAGATAGACGACGTCGATCACGCCGACCCCCGCCTGTTTCGCATAGTTGGCGAAGGCCATGCCGGTCTGGCCCGCGGCCATGTTGATGCCGATGCTGCTCATCCCCGACCCCAGGAAGTCGCCGGGAATCATCAGCAGCGACGGCAGGTCATTGGGCTTGAAATAGGTTGCCTTGCCCTTGCTGCCCTTTTCGAGCGCAATATTGATGTCGAGCGGCACGTCCTGCGACTTGCTCTTGCCGAGCGCCGCGTGACCGAACAGGTCGGCGGGCGTCTGGACGGTATAGCCGCTCGCCTGAAGTCGGGAGACGAAATCGGCATAGGCCGCATCGGTGATCGTCTGCATCATCGCCGGCGTCACGCCGACCAGTTCGCTCTTTGCCTTGGTGGTGCCGCCGAAGGCGCCCATCAGGCCGCCGCTCGCCTGCGTCTGGTCGATCGATTCGAAGATGAAGCCGACGTTGAACGCGCCGATCGCAACGGTGCCGACGCCCTTCGCATTGGCGGGCCCCGAAATCTTGACCGGTTCCTGGTCCCTGGCGATGGCGGCGGCAGGCTGGGCCAGCAGCGCCGCGACGGCGAGCGCCGACAGCAATTTCCTCATGGGTCGTTCCTCCGCACCCCGCGACCGCCCGGCGGTGCGAGATGTTCGCGAAGCAACCCACGATCCCGCGCATCCGCCAGATGCGAGGGCGTGTCAATCGCTTACTGATTGTCCCACCGGAAGCCCGCGGGCAGGCGGCATTTGCCGGCGTCGTAATCGCCGACGCTGCGGATCACCTCGCTGCGTTCGGGTTCGATGCGGCGGCCGCTGATCTGGCTGTCGATCACGCGGCGGACGAGCGCGTCGAGCCGGGTGACGAGATAGCAGTCGATCGCCGGCGGCGCATGCGGATTGCCGACGCCGCTGTCGTCGGTCAGGAACAGATAGCGCGACTGGGTCGCCGCGGCCATCGCGCGCATCGCATATTCGGCCTTGTCGGCGACGCCCGACGCGGCGACCGGGGTGATGTGGATCCGCTTTGCGCGCGCGGCTTCCGCCGCCTGCCACGTCCGCCCGAAGCGATCGTCATGCGGCGGCGCGTCGGCGACGAGCAGCAGCGACTTCACCGCATCGAGGCGCCAGTCCTGCCCGACCGCGCGGATCAGCGCCTGGTCCATCGCTTCGGGATAATCGCCGCCGCCGCTCGCATATTGCTGCGCGAGCCGCCCCTGCACCGCGCCGATGTCGCGGTCGAAGGCAAAGCTGCGGGTGACGTAATCGTCGCCCTCGTCGCGATAGAAGACGAAGCCGACACGGATATCGAGGTCGCGATGCCTGGCGGTGATCGCGGCGATGATCGAACGCAGTTCGGCCTGCAGATACCGGATCTCGTCGCCCATGCTGCCCGTGGTGTCGACGACGAGCATCAGGTCGAGCTTCGTCGCCTTCGCCGCCGTCCGGTCCGCGGTGAGGCCGACGAGCTGGCCGCCGGCCGCCGCCGACACCAGCACCGGGCGCGCGTCGGCGATCGCCCGGCCCGCCTGGCGCGCGGACACGGTGATCCGCTCGCTCAGCCGGTCGAGGCCGGGAAAGAAGACCGCGCTGCCGTCGGCCTGCGTCGCCATGGTGATGCTGTTGCCGTCGCTGCACGTCACGACGACGTCGGCGAAGGGAATCGGCTGGCCGTTGCGGTCGGCGACCCGGACCGTCACCACGCGCATCGTGTCGACGCGCGGCAGGGCGCGCACCTCCTGCCCCAGGTCGCTGCGATTGACATAGGCGGCGTAGAGTTCGGGATTGAGCAGGTCGTCATGCTCGCCCGCGGTCAGGATGCCCGACTGGGGCTGCGGCTGCGGCCAGGGCCGCGGCGATGGCGGGTAGCGGGAGGCGTCGGACGATCCGGGTGCCGCGCTCTCGGCAGTCCGCGACGCATCGCCCGCAGCGCGCGCACCCGTTACCGCGACCGCGTCCGCCGCCATGGGCGCCATCGCCGGCGGCGGGGGCGGAGGGGGCGGCGGGGGAGGAGGAGCTGGTGGCGGCGGTGGCTCGGCAGACATCGCACGGTCGCGTCCGGAGCCGCCACGGGATTTGAGCGCGCGGTCGGGCCGCTGCTGCCCCGCCTCGGTCTCCGCAGGCAGGCGCGGGAGCGGATCGGCGGCGCGGCAAAAACCCTGCTGCCCCGTCACGGGCTTCGCGGCGGCACTTGCCGCCGGAAGCGGTGCCGGCCCGGCGGCAAGCAGTCCCGCCATCGTTGCGCCCGTCAGCAAGCGACTCCGCATCGTCCCCCTCCCCACCATGTGATACAATATCATCAACCTGTCGGCGGGGCGCTGAACCATGGCTTAACGGCCGAGGTCACCGGTCTCAGGCGACGCTGACCCGGGCGCCGGCGTGGCGTTCCAGGCGGCCCGCCAGTTCGAGTTCGAGCAGCACGAGTTGCACCGCCGCCGCCGGGCGGCCCGACTGGCGCACCAGTTCGTCGATGGCGACGGGGGTGGCGCCGAGCAGGCTGGCGATGGCGCCGCGGTCGCCCTCCGCCACCTGCGGCCCGGTCGATGCGACATCGCGGAGCCGCGGGGCCGCGCGCGTCATGCGGGCGTCGATCGGCCCGAGCGCCTCGATCACGTCGTCGGCATTCTGGACCAGCGTCGCGCCTTCGCGGATCAGCAGGTTGCACCCTTGCGCGCGCGGGTCGAGCGGCGAGCCGGGGACCGCCATCACCTCGCGTCCATAGTCGCCGGCGCGGCGCGCGGTGATCAGCGATCCCGACCGGGGCGCCGCCTCGATCACCACCGTTCCCTGCGCCACCCCGGCGATGATCCGGTTGCGCGCTGGAAAGTGGCGCGCGAGCGGTTCGGTACCCGGCGGCTGTTCGGTCATCAGCAGATGGTCGGCCGCGATCCGGTCCTGCAAGGCGGCATTCTCCGTCGGGAAGGCGATGTCGATACCGCTCGCGATCACCGCCGCGGTCGCGCCGCCCAGCGCGCCGACATGCGCCGCGGTGTCGACCCCGCGCGCCAGCCCGCTGACCACGGTGACACCGCGCGCCGCAAGATCGGCGGCGAGCTGGCGCGCGAAGCGGCAGGCGGCGGCGGAGGCGTTGCGCGCACCGACGATCGCGACGCAGGGACGATGGAGCATTGCGCCGTCGCCACGCACGATCAGCACCGGCGGCGCGCTTTCCACCTCGCGCAGCAAGGGCGAATAATCGGCTTCGTCGCTGAAGACATGGCGCGCGCCGAGCGCCGAAACGCGGGCGATCTCGCGCTCGGCGAGGTCGGCCGGGGCGATGCGTGGCTTGCCGCCGCCGCGCAGCGCAAGGTCGGGGAGCGCCGCAAGTGCGGCTTCGCCCGACCCGAAGCGCTGCATCAGCTGGTGCCAGCTCACCGGGCCGACGTGCGGCGTGCGGATCAGCCGCAGCCGCGCCAGCCGTTCGGCATCGGTCACGCGGCCGCGTCCGGTTCGGGCGCGCCCTTCCCCGCCCCGATGCGGGGTTCGGTCCCTGCACGCAGCCGGGCGATATTCTCCCGATGCCGCCACAGCAGGATCGCCGCCAGCCCGGCCAGCCCGACGGCATAGACCGGATAGCCGAGGACGAGCGCCGCGACGGGCGCCGCGACCGCTCCCGCCATGCCGCCGAGCGACGAGATGCGGAGCAGCAGCACGGCGCCGAGCCAGAAGGCGGCGAAGACGAGCCCGATCGGCCAGGCGAGCGCGAGCGCCACGCCGAGCAGCGTCGCCACCCCCTTGCCGCCGCGAAAGCGCAGCCAGACGGGGTAGCAATGACCGATCATCGCCGCGGCGCCCGCGATCATCGCGCCATGATCGCCGAGCCCGGGCACGAAATGGCGTGCGAGCAGCACCGCGACCGCGCCCTTAGCGCCGTCGAGCAGCAGCGTCGCCGCCGCGAGTCCCTTGCGCCCGGTCCGCAGCACGTTGGTCGCGCCGATGTTGCCCGACCCGATCCGCCGAAGGTCGCCCGCGCCGAACATGCGCGTCAGCAGGACGCCGAAGGGGATGGAGCCGAGCAGGTAGCCTGCGGCGATCAGCAGATAGACGGTCATCTCGGTCCCCCAATATTCTCCGGGCCGCACTGTGCAGCCAATGCGCCCGGCGATCAACGGATTCGGATCGGATGACTGCCAAAACGGACCAACGTCGTCCCTGCGAAAGCCGTTCGGCGCGAAGCGATTGAGCGCGACGCGCGCGCCTGCTAGGCGCCGGTCATGCCCCCCCCTGCCCTCGACGCCCCGATCCTCTTCTTCGACAGCGGTCTCGGCGGATTGACCGTGCTCGCCGCGACGCGCGCCCTGCTGCCGAACGCGCCCTTCGTCTATGCCGCCGACTATGCCGGCCTGCCCTATGGCCGGAAAAGCGACGAGGAGCTTGCGGCGCGCGTTCCCGCGCTGCTCGGTCGGCTCGTCGAGCGCTTTCAGCCGCGGCTGGCCGTGATCGCCTGCAACACGGCCTCCACGATCGCGCTGTCGCATGTCCGTGCCGCGCTCGACCTGCCGATCGTCGGCACCGTCCCCGCGATCAAGCCCGCCGCCGCGCTGACCCATAGCGGCGTTATCGGCGTGCTCGGTACCGAGGCGACGGTGCGCCAGCCCTATGTCGACGACCTCAGCGCGCGCTTCGCCGCAGGCAAGACGGTGCTGCGCCACGGCAGCCCCGAACTGGTGACGGCGGCGGAAGCGCGGCTGCGCGGCGAGACGGTCGACCCGGCGGTGGTGGCGCGCGCGATCGCGGGCCTGACCGATCAACCCGGCGGCGATGCGATGGACGTCATCGTGCTCGCCTGCACCCATTTCCCGCTGCTGCTCGATGAGCTGCAAACCGCGGCGGGCCCCGGCGTGCAGTTGATCGACGGCGCGGCGGGCATCGCGCGGCGCGTCGCCCAGCTGACCGCGGGGCAGGACTGGCCCATCACCGCATCTCCGGGCCTTGCCGCCTTCACCCGCAGCGACGCGATTCCGCCGCCGCCGCTCGCCGCGCTGCGCCCCTATGGCATTGGGCGGACTGAGACAATTTGACCCATGCTTGCGAATCGTTCGCACTGGCCTTCGCGGAAAATCGACGCTATTGCCCCGTCCGTTCGTCGCCGGAGGGGGCGGCGCACCCGAAGCTGCGGGGCATGCAAGTGAACTACGACGATATTTTCGCCCGAGCCATCGACCGGCTGCACGAGGAAGGCCGCTACCGCGTCTTCATCGACATCCTGCGTAACAAGGGCGCCTTTCCCAACGCGCGCTGCTTTGCCGGGCACAACGGACCGAAGCCAATCACCGTCTGGTGCTCGAACGACTATCTGTCGATGGGCCAGCACCCGAAGGTCGTCGCCGCGATGGAGGAAGCGCTGCACGACGTCGGCGCGGGCGCCGGCGGTACGCGCAACATCGCGGGCAACACCCATTATCATATCGATCTGGAGGCCGAACTCGCCGACCTGCACGGCAAGGAAGGCGCGCTGCTCTTCACCTCGGGCTATATCTCGAACGAGGCGACGCTCGGCACGCTGGGCAAGCTGCTGCCGGGCTGCATCATCTATTCGGACGAGCTCAATCACGCCTCGATGATCGCGGGCATCCGCAATTCGGGCTGCGAAAAGCGCGTGTGGCGCCACAACGACCTCGATCATCTCGAGGAACTGCTCGCCGCCGACGATCCGCAGGCGGCCAAGGTCATCGCGTTCGAAAGCGTCTATTCGATGGACGGCGACATCGCGCCGATCCACGCGATCTGCGACCTCGCAGAGAAATATAACGCGCTCACCTATTGCGACGAGGTCCACGCGGTCGGCATGTACGGCCCGCGCGGCGGCGGCATCACCGACCGCGACGAGTGCGCTTCCCGTGTCGACATCATCGAAGGCACGCTCGGCAAGGCGTTCGGCGTGATGGGCGGCTATATCGCCGCCGACCGGAATATCATCGACGTCATCCGCAGCTATGCGCCCGGCTTCATCTTCACCACCAGCCTGTCGCCGGTACTGGTCGCCGGAGTGCTCGCGGCGGTCCGCCACCTCAAGCAGTCGAGCGTCGAGCGCGACGCGCAGCAGGCGGCGGCGGCCTATCTCAAGCAGAGCTTCCGCGACGCGGGCCTGCCGGTGATGGATTCGACGACGCACATCGTGCCGCTGATGGTCGGCGACCCGGTGCGCGCCAAGAAGATCAGCGACATATTGCTCGCCGAATATGGCGTCTACGTCCAGCCGATCAATTTCCCGACCGTGCCGCGCGGCACCGAACGGCTGCGCTTCACGCCCGGCCCGACGCACGACGAGGCGATGATGCGCGACCTGACCACGGCGCTGGTCGAAATCTGGGATCGGCTCGAACTGGAATTCCAGAAGGCGGCGTGACGGGCGCATTGCCCTATGACGAGGTGGTCCGCGGTCGCCGGTCGATCCGCGGCTTCCTCGACAAGCCGGTTCCGCGCGCGCTGATCGCCGAGATCATCGAGGTCGCGATGCGCGCGCCCTCCTCCTTCAACAACCAGTGCTGGAATTTCTCGGTCGTCACCGGCGCACCGCTCGACGCGATCCGCCGCGGCAATAGCGAGGGCATCTTGGCCGGCAAGCCCGACAGCCGCGAATTCCGCCGCTTCGACCGGGTCGTCGACGCGCACCGAACGCGCCAGATCGAAATCGCCAAGCAATTGTTCGGCGCGATGGGAATCGCGCGCGACGATCGGGACGCGCGGCAGGACTGGGTGCTGCGCGGTTTCCGGCAGTTCGACGCGCCGGTGAGCATCGTCGTCACCTATGATCGCGCGCTACTCGGCAGCGACATCGCCCCCTTCGACTGCGGGGCGGTGACCAATGCGCTGGTCAACGCGGCATGGTCGCGCGGGCTGGGCTGCGTCATCAACAGCCAGGGGATCATGCAAAGCCCCGTGGTGCGCGAGCATGCGCATATCCCCGACGATCAGGTCATCATGATCTGCGTCGCCATGGGCTGGCCCGACGAGACGTTCCCCGCCAACGCCGTCGTGTCGAACCGCAAGAGCGTCGACGAGGCCGTCCGCTTCGTCGGCTTCGACGACTAGGGCGTTCATGTTTGGATGAACCATGCCGAGTCCCCGCGCAGGCGGGGACCCGGAGCGATGTAGCGCCAATTTTGGCTCTTCCCACTCTGGCTTCCCGCCTGCGCGGGTGCACTCGGCTTCTCAAGCCGAAACGACGCTCAGGCCGCCGGGCGCATCATTCCCCAGAAATGCGGTCCGCCGCCGGGCACGTCCCATTCGACCTGCGCGACGAACCCCAGCCGCTCGTAAAGCGGCACGTTGTGCGGCGTCGCGGTTTCCAGCCAGCAGGGCAGCCTTTCGGCATCGGCCCTCGCGGTCTGCGCGCGGATGATCCGCCCGCCGTGCCCCTTTCCCTGATGCGCGGGACGCACGCCGACATAATGGAGATACCAGAAGCGCCCCGGCGGCCGGTGCGCGTCGATGCTTCCCTGCACCTTCAGACCGCGCGGCAGCGTCGCGCCGAAGGCCGCGACGAGCGGAAGCACGGTGCGCAGAAATTCGAGGCTGCCGCTGTGAGCACGGCCCGGCGCCCGCCACAACGAAGCCGATTCGTCGTCCGCCCCGCGCAACGCCACGCCCGCACGCATGTCGGCGGGAACGAGGGCGCGGAACAGGCCGCGCAACGCGCGGGCGCGGCCGTCGGGTTCGGGCAATATCCACGACAGGGCGGGATCGGTCTGAAACGCCTGCGCCAGCGTTTCGACCAGGGCAGGCCGATCGTCGTCGCATGCCTCGAGGATTTGGTCCGTCCGGTTTGCACGATTCGTCATTGCGAGCGAAGCGAAGCAATCCGGAGCGGTTTATGCAAGCTCCGGATTGCCGCGTCGCTTCGCTCCTCGCCGGGGGTATCGATGCTCGCCGCGGCATCTCAATCGCGACAATAGCCCTCGCCCTGCTTGACGATCAGGCATTGCTGCTTGCCGGCCAGATATTTGAGCCCGGTTTCGTCGCCGTTGCCGCGATGGAGCGACAGTTGCTCGCCGCCGCGCCGGAACTGGATGCCATGCTCGCTGTCCTGCCCGTCATAGGTCCCCCTGGTGTCGAGGTCGGACTGCATCTCCAGCTTGTATTTGCCGGGCTCGGCAGCCGGGGCGATCGTCACATACATGCCCTCGACCCCGGTCCATTTGCCCGCCCAGCTTGCGAAGCGGTGCGACGCGGTCGCCGGATCGGTCCCTGCATCGGGCGCCGCGGTATCGACGGGCGGCACGGTTTCGACCGGGACCTCGGTGGTGTCGGTAGGCGCCGGGGCCGGCGCCTCCGCCTTTTCGCAGCCGGCGAGCAGCGCCAGCGCCACCGGGGCCGCGAGGATCAGGCTCATCTTCATCATGCGTCTCCTTCCACCGGCGCAACGCATCGCGCGGCATAAGTTTCCGCCCGGGATGCGCTGCCGGCCTTTGGAAGGTCCGTCAGCCCGCCAGTATCTCCGCATATTTCTGCGGATCGACATTGCCGCCCGACAGCGTGATCAGCGTTGCCGCGCCCGGCGTCACCTTGCCCGCGAGCACCGCGGCCAGCGCCGCCGCACCGCCGGGTTCGACGACAAGGTGCAGCTTTTCGAAGGCGACGCGCATCGCGTGGCGCACCTCTTCGCGCGTGACCACGACTCCGCGCACGCCGCGCGCCTGCAACACCGCGAAATTGATCGGCCATGTCTCGGGCGTCTGGAGCGCATCGCATTCGGTCGGATAGCTCATGTCCGCGACCGACAGGATTTCGCCGGCGGCCAGGCTGCGCGTCACATCGTCCCACCCTTCGGGCTCCACGGCGAAAATATCCGCGTCGCCGCAGGCCAGCGCGAGCCCGGCCGACAATCCGCCCCCGCCGCAGCAGGCGACGACCGTGTCGGGCCCGGCGATGCCGCGCGCCCGCATCTGCGCGGTCGCCTCGATCCCGGCGCTCCCCTGCCCCTCGATGATCCACGGGTCGCCATAGGCGTGCACCAGCGTTCCCCCGCGCTCAGCGATCAGCGCCGCCGCCACCGCGTCGCGCGATTCGGTGACGCGGTCATAGAGCACGACCTCCGCCCCCAGCGCGCGCGTCGCCGCCAGCTTCATCTGCGGCGCATTGCCCGGCATGACGATCGTCGCCCTGATCCCCAGCCGTTTCGCCGCCCAGGCAACGCCCTGCGCATGGTTGCCGCTCGACACGCCGACGACGCCGGCCGCCGCCTCTTCCGGAGTCAGGTCGCTCAGCCGGTGCCACGCGCCGCGAATCTTGAAGGCGCCCACCGGCTGGAGGCATTCGGCCTTGCACCAGAGCGTCGCGCCGTCGACCTCCAGCGGCAACAGCGGGGTCGGCGGCAGGATGGCGGCGACCTTCGCCGCGGCGCGCTCGACGCCAGCGAGCGTCGGCGCGCGCGCGGGGTCGCGCAGGGGATCGGGGCTTTGCTGTGTCATGGCTTCGTCCTATAGGGCGCGGCATGGATGACAAGCGGCGACACGCCGCGCAGGAGATTTTTCGATGAGCAAGGTTCTGGTGATCGGCGCCGGCGGCGTCGGTTCGGTCGCGGTGCACAAGATGGCGATGAACGCCGACATCTTCCCGTCCATCACGCTGGCGAGCCGCCGCAAGTTCAAGTGCGACGCGATCGCCGAGTCGGTGAAGGCGCGCACCGGGGTGACGATCGCAACGGCGGAGGTCGACGCCGACGACATCGACGCGACCGCGACGCTGATCCGTCAGGTCGGTGCGACGCATGTCGTCAACCTCGCGCTTCCCTACCAGGACCTCACGATCATGGAGGCGTGCCTGAAGACCGGCGCGCATTATCTCGATACCGCCAATTACGAACCGCGCGACGAAGCGAAGTTCGAATATCACTGGCAATGGGCCTATCAGGACCGCTTCAAGGACGCCGGACTGATGGCGCTGCTCGGTTCGGGTTTCGATCCCGGCGTGACGAGCGTCTTCACCACCTGGCTGAAGAAGCATCATTTCGAGCGCATCGACACGCTCGACATCCTCGACTGCAACGGCGGCGATCACGGCCAGCATTTCGCGACCAATTTCAATCCCGAGATCAATATCCGCGAGGTGACCGCGGTCGCGCGCCACTGGGAAAACGGCGACTGGGTCGAAACGCCGCCGATGTCGGTCAAGCAGAACTTCGACTTCGAAGGCGTCGGGCCGAAGACCATGTACTTGATGTACCACGAGGAAATCGAAAGCCTGAAGACGCACCTGCCGGAGATCGGGCGCATCCGTTTCTGGATGACCTTCGGCGACGCCTATATCCAGCATCTGACCGTGCTCCAGAACGTCGGCATGACGCGCATCGACCCGGTGATCTACGAAGGGCGCGAGATCGTCCCGCTGCAATTCCTGAAGGCGGTGCTCCCCGAACCGTCGAGCCTGGGCGAGACGACCAAGGGCAAGACCAACATCGGCGTCATCGCGACCGGCCTCGGCCGCGACGGCAAGGAAAAGACTCTCTATCTCTACAATATCTGCGACCATGAGGACGCCTATGCCGAGACGGGCAACCAGGCGGTCAGCTACACGACCGGCGTCCCGGCGATGATCGGCACCGCGATGATGGTGACGGGCACCTGGTCCGGAAAGGGCGTGTTCAACATCGAGCAGATGGACCCCGATCCCTTCATGGACATGCTGAACAGGCACGGCCTGCCGTGGCAGGTGAAGGAACTGGATGCGCCGCTGGAGTTCTGAGGCCATGATGAAGTCGCTGCTGGGATTCGTCGCGGCAGCCTTTGCCGCCGTCCTCGTCACCGCACCGGCGCAGGCGCAGGGCGACGACGCCTATGCGCCCGCGCGCGCGATCGTCGCCGACCTCAACCGGATCGTGACGCCGAACGGCGTGCAGGAGACCTTCGTCGCGACGCTCGGCGGCGCGAAGCAGGTGGTGAACGTGCGCGGTGCGGACCGCGACAATCCGATCCTGCTTTTCGTCCACGGCGGTCCGGGCGCGGTCGAGATGCCCTTCGCCTGGGCCTTCCAGCGGCCGTGGGAGGACGTCTTTACGGTCGTCCAGTACGATCAGCGCGGCGCCGGGCGTTCCTATCCGCTGAACGACCCCGCGACGCTGGCGCCGACGATGACGCTCGACCGCTATCGCGACGATGCGATCGAACTGATCGAATTGCTGCAAAAGCGCTACGGCCAGCGCAAGGTCGTGCTGATGGGGCATAGCTGGGGCTCGTTCGTCGGGCTCGCGGTCGCGCTCGAACGTCCCGACCTGCTCCACGCCTATGTCGGCGTCGGCCAGGGCATCGACTTTCGCGAGGGCGAAAAGGTGGGCATGGCGTGGACGCGCGCCAAAGCGCTCGCGGCGGGCGACCGCGCGGCGGTCGCAGCTATCGACGCACTCGCCCCCTATCCTTCGTCGGGGCCGTTCACGATCGAACAGGCGGACGGCTGGCGCAAATATGCGATGCCCTATGGCTCGCTGCTCTACAATCGCCCACCCGCGACGACGCTCTATTTCGAGCAGCCGCGGCTGTCGCCCGAATATACGGAGGCCGACCGGCAAGCGTGGGGCAAGGGCAGCGCGTTCACGGTCACGACCTTGTGGCCACGGCTCGCCGATGTCAGCTTCGCGCAGGCGCGGGCGATCGACATTCCGATCGTCTTCCTTCTCGGGCGCCACGACTATACCGTCCCGTCGCCCGTCGCGGCCGCCTGGTTCGCAAAGGCCCGGGCGCCGTCGAAGACACTCGTCTGGTTCGAGCATTCGGCGCATATGCCGATGGTCGAGGAGCCGGGGCTCTTTTTCGCCGCGCTGCTTCGCGACGTGCTGCCGCTGACCAAGGACCGTCCATGACCGCCTATCTGCTGCCGATCGGCCTGCTGTTCGCATCGAACATCTTCATGACCTTTGCCTGGTACGGCCACCTCGGCGACCTGTCGCGCCCGGTGTGGCTCGCGGTGCTGCTGGCGTGGGGCATCGCCTTCTTCGAATATTGCCTGGCGGTGCCGGCGAACCGCATCGGCCATTCGGTCTATTCGACCGCCGAGCTGAAGACGATGCAGGAGGTGATCACGCTGATCGTCTTCGCCGGCTTCGCGACCTTCTGGCTTGGCGAAAAGCTCAGCTACAACCATCTGGTCGGCTTCGCCTTGATCGCGGCCGGCGCCTTCTTCATCTTCAGGGGGCCGATCGCGGCCTGACAGGATCGATTGCATCATGGAAACCAGAGCCGGCGACCCCGGAGCCTTTGCCCGCTTCGACCTCAGCCGCGTCCCGACGCCCGCCTTCGTCGTCGACGCGGCGAAGGTCCGCGCCAACCTGGCGGTGCTGCGCCATATCGGCGATGCGTCGGGCGCGCGCGTGCTCGCCGCGCTCAAGGCCTTTTCGATGTGGTCGCTCGGGCCGGTCGTCGCCGAATATCTCGACGGCGTCTGCGCCTCCGGCCTCTACGAGGCGAAGCTGGGACGCGAGGAATATGCCGCCCCCGGCAAGCACAGCGAGGTCGCGACCTATTGCGCCGGCTACAAGGAGAGCGAACTGCCCGAGATCGCGCGGCTCTCCGACCATCTGATCTTCAATTCGCCGGGACAGATCGCGCGCTTCCGCCCGCTGCTCGACCGCCTGCGCGCGGAGGGCGAGCAGTTCGATATCGGCCTGCGCATCAACCCGATGCACAGCGAGGGCGAGGTGGCGAAATATGATCCGGCGGCGCCGTGCAGCCGGCTCGGCTTCCCGGTCAGCCAGCTTTTGCCCGAGCATATGCAGGGGGTCGACGGCATCCACATGCACACGCTGTGCGAGCAGGATTTTCCGCCGCTCGAACGGACATGGGCGGCGGTGCAGCCGATGCTGCATCCCTTCGTCCGCCAGCTCCGCTGGATCAATTTCGGCGGCGGACACCACGTCACGCGCGCCGACTATCAGATCGACGACCTGATCGCCTTCCTGAAACGGGTGCGCGCGGCGACCGACTGCGACGTGATGATCGAGCCCGGCGAAGCGGTCGCGCTCGATGCCGGAATCCTCGTCGGCGAGATCCTCGACCTGTTCGACAACGGCATGCCGATCGGCATCACCGACGTCAGCGCCACCTGTCACATGCCCGACGTAATCGAGGCGCCCTATCGCCCGGCGATGCTGGGCGAGGACACCACCGGCGCCGTGGTGCGGCTCGGCGGCCCCTCGTGCCTCGCCGGCGACGTGATCGGCGACTATCGCCTGCCCGGCGGCGCGCGCATCGGCGGGCGCTTCGCCTTCCTCGACCAGGCGCATTATTCGATGGTCAAGACCAACAGCTTCAACGGCGTCCCCCTGCCCTCGATCTGGCTATGGGACAGCGAGACCGACGAACTGAAGGAAATCCGCCGCTTCGGCTATGAGGATTTCAGGACGCGCCTCAGCTGACGTCATCGGCAGAACGGGACGATCCGCGACGCCGGTCGCGGACATGGCCGTAATAGCTGCCGTAGCGACGATAACGGCGCTGCGGACCGTTCCAATATTTGCCCATCAGTCTGCCGAGAGCCCGCAGAAAGGCACCGGACACGCTCGCGAGGTTCAGCAGCGCCCAAATCGGCAGCGCCAGCGGCAGCAGGAGAAGGAAAGCCCGCCGGATCCGGCGCGGCCACGACATGGGGCGCCACAGCCGGAACAGGAAAGTCGGCGCATGGCGCCCATAACCGTCACTCACCGCCATCCCTTCCCCACCCGATCGCCGTCCATCGTCCCTTATCTGGTCCTCTATACATAATATAGTTGATAAACCCGTCGGCGATTGAAGGTCAACAGGGACCGCATGGATATGCGGCGCGTCGTTGGAGAGAATGTGCGGCGAGCGAGGCTGGCCGCCGGACTCACGCAGGAGCAACTTGCGGAGCGGAGCGGTTTCAGCCAGCAATATCTGAGCGGGCTCGAGCAGGGAAAGCGAAACCCGACCATCGTCAGCCTCTATGAACTGGCGATGGCGCTCGGCGTGTCCCATGTGGATCTGGTGAGCGCCGGACCGGACGCATGACCGGCGATCCCGTCAGGACGCGCCTCGGCTGAGCGCGCCTACCCCATCCGGTCGCGCGGCCGCAGCAGCCGCGTCGCGCCTTGCCAGACGCGACGCGGAAACGCCGTGACTTCGGAGGGGAAGGACAGCAGCAGCAGCACGATCAGCAGCAGGACGAACGCCGCCTGCCCCAGCAATTCCATCCGGAAGATGCTGACCAGCCCACTGGTCAGCTGGTCGTAGAAATTGATGAGCCCGAGCAGGGTGATGAACATCACCATGCGCCCGGTCCGCGCGCTGTTGTAGGCGCCGTTGACCGCATGCATGTCCTCGACCAGCCCCTCGATGCGGTCGATCATCCGGTGCGCCCGCTCGTAACGGTCGCGATTGCCCATCCCCGCCTCGACCGCCGCCAGAGCCTCGCGTTCCTTTTCATAGCGGAACAGATGGCTCGACTGGTTGATCGAATAGCGCCGGAACAGATCGAAGCGCGCCTCCAGATTGCGGCGCAATTCGCGGATCGGCGAGCGCCAGGGCAAGGTGATGGCACGGACGGCCTGCGCCAGCGGGCGCAGCGGCTCTGCGATCAGTTCGGCTTCGTCATTGCCATAGATGAGGACGTCGATCGCCTCCTCGATCTCGGTCACCATCAGTTCGTCGTGCACGGCGACGAGCCACATCAGCGTCAGATAGGGGCAGTTGCCGAGCGCGAGCCGCGCGTCGTGCATCGAGCGCGAATCCTCGCTGATCTCGATATGATAGCGCGGGTGCGCATAGTTGAAGAAGCTTTCGCCGCGGATCGCCGGACGCGTCGAATCATAAAGTTCGGCCGGGTCCTGAAAGGGGAAATCGACCACCGATTGCAGCACGCCCGACAGCGCCAGAAAGGGCAATAGTTCGTCCGGATTTTCGGCCGGATAGTGCGGCTGCGCACCCGCGAGGCACGCCGCGCGCCGCGCCGCCAGTTCGGCCGCCGCCTCGCGCGCCTCGTCGGTCAGCGCAAAATCCTCCTGCAACGCGTCCGAAAAGGAGGCGATGCCGAGCAGCCGTTCGTCCTCGATCGAAATCAACAGGTTGCGCACCGCGCGCGGACCGACCTCGAAGGGCGGCTTCAGTCCCAGCGCGCGTTGCAGATAGCGGCGCAGCCCATTGTGCGTCGCGCTGTCGTCGGCGGCGAGCATCGCGAGGCGCGCCGTCGCCATGTCGGTCAGCGAAACAGGCGATTCGCCGTCGAGAGCGAAACGCCATCCCTTGACCACCTGCTGATCCGGCTTTGCCGCCGCAAGCCGCTGCATCGCGATCAGCGTATATTCGTCGACCCCCTTGCCGCTGCCGTCGGCCTCGGGAAACATGCTGAAGCAATAGAAAAGCCGCCCGCTTTCGAACAGACAGAAGGCGTCGCGATAGCGCAGCGCGATCGTCTTCGCGCCGCCGCAGGCGCTCGTCATCTCCATCGTGCGCCCCTCGGAACGGTATCGCCACTGGGCGGGGCAATGAAGCGTCAGGCGGCGGCGGTCGTCTTCGATCTTTTCGGGCTGGGCCAGGAAGATCAGAGGCCGGCCGCCGCGGCCCGGCCCGCCGTTGGTCACATCGTCCAGATAGGAACGGACAGGCTCGACCAGCGCATCATAGGCCGGGAAGCGCGAATCGGATTCGTCGTCCGGTTCGATCGCGCGGTGGATCGATTCGAGGCGGAAAGCCGCCGGATGGCCGCTTTCGCCGATCCGCACCGGCAGTTCGAACAGAAAGGTCAGCGCGAAATCGGCGATGTCGGGGAACACCGGGCATTCGGCGTAACGCGGCATTGCCACCGTCATCCCTTCGCCCTCGGAAGCGGCAGCAGGTGCAGGGTGTCGCGCGTCTCCAGCGCCGCCATCATGTCCGCCGTGTCGGCATGCGCCGCCAGGTCGGCGCCGAGCGCTGCCGCCAGTTCGCGCAGGAAGGCCGCGACCTGCGGCGCGCGCAGGCTGTCCCGCACCTCACCGTCGCGCAGGAAACACATCAGGTGCAGCCGATAGGGCGGCAGTTCGGGGCGCAGCGGCGGCATCACATAATCGAAATCGAGCATGCGCGCGCCGAGCCCCGCGAGCCTTTTCTGCCGAAGGTCGGTCTCGCCCCGCTCGGCATCGTCATGCGCGTCCTGATAGCGTTCGGTCTCCGCCAGCATCGGCGTCGCGGCGTCGGCGGTCCGGTCAAGCCAGGCGCGCGCCGCGGCGATCAGGCGACGCCCGATTCCCTTGCCGCGCGCGCCCTCCGCGACCGCGATATAGGTGAGCAGACCGATCCGGGCGGCGCGATAATATTCGATCGTCACGCCCGCCACCGGATGGTCCTCCGCGTCGAGCAACAGCACGACCTCGATTCGCGGCTGCGGCGGAGGCGGCGGCTCGGCGGCGTCGAGCAGATCGACCCAATAGCGCGGATCCTCGCGGATCACCGCATCGGGGAAAGCGGGAATATAAACGTCGTGGGCATAGGCCTCCATCAGCGCGTGGCGGCGCGCCGCCGTTTCGCGCGACAGCTCGACCGCCCGCAATTCCGGCGGCGCTCCCTTCGCCTGCGTCGAACCTTCCGTCACGGCGTCTACCCCGCTTCCTTCGCTAAACCGCATAGCGTTACTGCGGGCCGCCCCGTCGCATGGCAAGCCGGATTCGCTCTTTACATGGGGGTCCCCCGACCATATATGCGCCCTCCGCTGCCCCATGGGGACTTCCAATAACCGCAAGGCAGCTCTTGTCGTTTAACTTATTTTTTGGGGGTCCCTTGAGTTGCACCAGCATCATAGCGCCCACGGGCTGATTCAGGCACTTTCGCCGATCGAACCTGTCACGCTTGTCCGCCCGCACGCCGCGCGGCGTGCGGCGCGGTTTTTCATCGAGCGATTTCCCGGCACGACCATGTATGCGGTCAAGGCGAATCCGTCGCCCGACCTGCTGCGCCTGCTGTGGGATTCGGGTGTCACCCACTATGACGTCGCCTCGATCGCCGAGGTGCGGCTGGTGGCGCGCACCCTGCCGCGGGCGACGCTCTGCTTCATGCACCCGGTGAAGGCCGAGGAAGCGATCGCCGAAGCCTATTGGCAGCACGGCGTCCGCACCTTCTCGCTCGACACGATGGAAGAGCTTGAGAAGATCGTCCGCGCGACCCGAAACGCGGCCGACCTCAACCTGCTCGTGCGCCTGCGCGTATCGTCCGACCATTCAAAGCTGAGCCTCGCCGCCAAGTTCGGCGCCGAGCCCGACGAGGTCGCCGAACTGCTGATGGCGACCCGTCAGGCCGCCGACGCGCTCGGCATCTGCTTCCATGTCGGCAGCCAGGCGATGACCCCGCACGCCTATGCGCAGGCGATGGAGCGCGTCCGCGCCGCGATCGTCGCGGCGTCGGTCACCGTCGACATCGTCGATGTCGGCGGCGGCTTCCCGTCGAGCTATCCCGGCATGGAGCCGCCCCCGCTCGATGCCTATTTCGACACGATCCACCGCAGCTTCGAAAGCCTGCCGATCAGCTATTCGGCCGAACTGTGGTGCGAGCCCGGTCGCGCGCTGTCCGCCGAATACAGCTCGCTGATCGTGCGGGTCGAAAAGCGCCGCGGCGACGAGCTCTACATCAACGACGGCGCCTATGGCGCGCTGTTCGACGCCGCGCATGTCGGCTGGCGCTTTCCGGTCACGCTGCTGCGCGATACGGCGAGCGAGGAACTGGCGGCATTCAGCTTCTATGGGCCGACCTGCGACGACCTCGACCATATGGCGGGACCCTTCTACCTGCCCGCCGACGTCAAGCCGGGCGATTTCATCGAGATCGGCATGCTCGGCGCCTATGGCTGCGCGATGCGGACGAAGTTCAACGGTTTCGGAGCCGAGGAAATCCACGTCGTCAGCGACGAGCCGATGACCAGCCTCTACACCGGCGAGGTCGAACCCGAACGCCGCACGGCGACAGTGACGAAGCTGTTCTGATCGCTTTGCCGCGCCGATAGTTGCAGGGCCGGTTCGCCAATGTGCGAGCCGGCCCTTTTCTTTTGGCGGTGCCGGAGTTCGATGGAATGGCGGACCCGCTTCGTCATGCGGGCGCAGCGAAGCAATCCAGAGTGATTGGAGCATCGAGCATTAAATCTGAACCGTTTGCCCCCCGCTTTCGCGGGGGCAGGCGCTGAGCTTGTCGAAGCCTGTCCTGAGCGCCTGCAAGGCAGTCGAAGGGGGCCGTTCTTTCTTTTGGCGCCGCAAGAAGAAGAGCGGTGCTTCGACAAGCTCAGCACGAACGGCAGAACAGGGTGATGCGGATTTACGGCACGCCGCTCTACGCCCCATCCGGATTGCCGCACGGTTTCGCGGTTCGCGGGTGAAGCGCCCTCGTCGATGGCTCGCCCGACCTCCGCCCTTTCGTCCCTTCGCGGCACAAGCGAAGCTTGCGACATCGGCTCGCATGGTCCACAGGCACGTTCGATTCATGCTGTCGGGAGGTTCTTTTGAGCAAGATTGATGAAAAGTTGCAGCCGGTTCTTGATGAAGTATTACGCCGCAACGCGGGCGAAGCCGAGTTTCACCAGGCGGTTAAAGAGGTATTGGAAAGCTTGGGCCGCGTCGTCGCGAAACATCCCGACTATGCCGACCACGCGTTGATCGAACGCATCTGCGAACCCGAACGGCAGATCATCTTTCGCGTTCCGTGGATCGACGATGACGGCCAGGTCCAGATCAACCGCGGCTTTCGCGTCCAGTTCAATTCGGCGCTCGGCCCTTACAAGGGCGGCATCCGCTTTCACCCGTCGGTCAATCTCGGCATCATCAAGTTCCTGGGCTTCGAACAGATCTTCAAGAACGCACTGACCGGCATGCCGATCGGCGGCGGCAAGGGCGGGTCGGACTTCAACCCGCGCGGCCGCTCGGATCGGGAGATCATGCGCTTCTGTCAGGCCTTCATGCTCGAACTGCACCGCCACCTCGGCGAATATACCGACGTTCCCGCGGGCGACATCGGCGTCGGCGGGCGCGAGATCGGCTATATGTTCGGCCAGTACAAGCGGCTGACCAACCGCTACGAGGCCGGCGTCCTGACCGGCAAGGGGCTCGCCTATGGCGGGTCGCGCGCGCGGACCGAGGCGACGGGCTTCGGCCTCGTCTATTTCGTCCAGCAGATGCTCGCGACCAGGGACCAGTCGCTCGACGGCAAGCGCGTCGTCGTGTCGGGGTCGGGCAATGTCGCCATTTATGCGATCGACAAGGTCCGCCAGTTCGGCGGGACCGTCGTCGCCTGCTCCGATTCGAACGGCTATATCGTCGACGAAGAGGGGATCGACCTCGCCCTGTTGCGCGAGATCAAGGAGGTCCGCCGCGCCCGCCTGTCGACCTATGTCGAGCTCAAGGGGCCGGGCGCCCGCTATATCGAAGGCGGATCGATCTGGGACGTCCCGTGCCAGATCGCCTTGCCCTGCGCGACGCAGAACGAACTGACCGGCAAGGACGCGACGACGCTGATCAAGAACGGCGTCGAGGTGGTCGGCGAAGGCGCCAACATGCCCTCCACCCCCGATGCGGTCGACCTGTTCCACGGCCAGGGCGTGATGTTCGCGCCGGGCAAGGCGGCCAACGCCGGCGGCGTCGCGACCTCCGCGCTCGAAATGCAGCAGAACGCCTCGCGCGACAGCTGGAGCTTCGAGCAGACCGAAGCGCGCCTCGCGCAGATCATGCGCGGCATCCACGACGATTGCGCCGCGACCGCCGACGAATATAGCGCCCCCGGCAATTATGTGCTGGGCGCGAATATCGCCGGCTTCGTGCGCGTCGCGGAGGCGATGAGCGCGCTGGGCGTCGTCTGATCGGCGAAAAGGGGGCGAAGATGGCCATGCTCGAGGGAATCCGGATCGTCGATCTGACCACCGTCATCTTCGGCCCCTATGCGACGCAGATGCTCGCCGACCTCGGCGCCGAGGTGATCAAGGTCGAAACGCCGGGGCTCGGCGACGTGTCGCGCTATCTGGGCACCGGCAAGCCCGATCCGACGATGGGGTCGATCCACCTTACGGTGAACCGCGGCAAGCGCTCGATCGCGCTCGATCTCAAGCAGGCGGAGGACGCCGCGGTGCTGACCGACATCATCGCGACCGCCGACGTCTTCTTCCACAATATCCGCGGCAAGGCGATCGCGCGGCTCGGCTTCGATTACGAAAGCTGCAGGGCGATCAAGCCCGACATCATCTATGTCCACGGCACCGGGTTCGGGCAGGACGGCCCCTATGCCGATCTACAGGCCTATGACGACGTCATCCAGGCCGCGAGCGGGACCACCAGCCTGCTGCCGCGCGTCGACGGCAATCCGCGCCCGCGCTATATCCCGTCGCTGATCGCCGACAAGGTCGCGGGGCAGTTCGGCGCGCAGGCCATCCTCGCCGCGCTGGTCCACAAGCTGCGGACCGGCGAGGGCCAGCATGTCGAAGTGCCGATGTTCGAATGCTTCACCGCCTTCATGCTGACCGAGCATCTGCGCGACGCGACACTCGACCCGCCAATCGGCCCGGCGGGCTATCCGCGCCAGCTCGACCCCGCGCGCCAGCCCTTCCCGACCGCCGACGGCTATCTCGCCATCGTCCCCTATACGCCCGCATCGACCGCGCGGTTGATGGAACTGCTCGGCAGCGAGGATATGCTCGCCAGCCCCGAATATACGGCCGCGAAGGCCGCGGGCACGCAGATGACGCTGATCTATGAGGAGATTGCGCGGCGGACGCCGGCAAAGACCACCGCCGAATGGCTCGCCATCTTTGCCGAGAATGCGATCCCGGCGATGGCCGCGCACGACCTGGAAGAGGTTCGCGACGATCCGCATCTGTCCGCAATCGGCTTTTTCCGCCGCCGCGAGCATCCCGAGGCGGGCGGCTTCGTCGAGATGCGGCCGCCGGTGAAATATGGCGCCGCGCGGGCCGGCGAACTGGGGTTCGCGCCGCGGATCGACCAGGATGGAGAGGCGATCCGCGCCGAGGCCGCGGCGCGCAGAGGCTGATGCGCGCGCCCCATTGCATCTCGCGCCGCATGCCCTAGCATCGCGCCCCGGACGGCCGGGCCGTGACCCGCCGCCGGGGAAGGGGAAATGCGATGCCAGGAAATCTGTTGGCGGCCGGCGCGGTGCTCGTGCTGTGGACGCTCGTCATGCTGCTGTGGACCGCGACGACGCGCTTTTCGGCGCTGGCCAAGGCCGGCGTCGACCTCAAGACCGCGCCGCCGGGCGGGCGCGGGGTCGATCTGGAGGGCGTGCTGCCGCCCGTAACCAACTGGAAATCCCACAATTACACGCATCTGCTCGAACAGCCGACGCTTTTCTATGCAGTGATCGTCTTCCTGCACCTGTCGGGCGGCGACACCGCGCTGACGCAGGGTTTCGCCTGGGCCTATGTCGTGCTGCGCATCGTCCACAGCCTGTGGCAGGCGACGGTGAACCGCGTCCCGGTGCGCTTCACCATCTTCGCGCTGTCGACGCTGTGCCTGCTGGCGCTGTCGGTGCTCGCCGTCATCGCGACGCTGGGTTGAGGGGGGAAAGACATGGATACGAACGCGATACTGGGACCGGTCGCAACGCTCGCGCTGTGGTCGATGGTCATGTGGGTGTGGATGTACGCGACGCGCATCCCCGCGATGAGCCGCGCGAAGATCGACGCCGCGAAGATGGTCGGCGGAACCGGCAAGAATCTCGACGAGGTGCTGCCCGCCGAGGTGCAGTGGAAGGCGCACAACTACAACCATCTGATGGAGCAGCCGACGGTCTTCTATGCCGTCGCGCTGGCACTCGCAGTCGGCGGCCTGGGCGGCGGGCTCAACGCGCAGCTCGCCTGGGCCTATGTCGGATTGCGCATCCTCCACAGCCTGATCCAGGCGACGGTGAACCGGGTGATGTGGCGCTTCGCGGTGTTCGCGCTGGCCAGCCTCGCGCTGCTGGCGCTGTGCGTGCATGCGTTTATGGGGTTCGTGCTGCATTGATGATTCCCCTCCCGCTTGCGGGAGGGGTTAGGGGTGGGCAGCGACGGGGCAGAAGCCCACCCCGCTGCGACTAACGAGCAAGCTCGTAAGTCTCGCTGCCCCTCCCGCTTGCGGGAGGGGAGATTATTTCATGAAGCGCGCCGCCAGTTCGACGTGGGTGGACCAGCGGAACTGGCCGACCGGCTGCACCCAGTCGAGGCGATAGCCGCCCGCGACGAGCCGCTTCGCGTCGCGCGCGAAGCTCGCGGGATTGCAGCTGACATAGGCGATCACGGGCACCGTGGACGCCGCGATCTGCTGCACCTGCTCCTCCGCCCCGGCCCGCGGCGGGTCGAGGATCACCGCGCCGAAGCGGTTCAGATCCGCCGGGATCAGCGGACGGCGGAACAGGTCGCGGTGCTCGGTCGCGACCAGCGCCCGCGCGCGGTTCGCCGCGCCGGTCAGCGCGAGCAGCGCGTCGCGCGCGCCCTCCGCGGCATAGAGCTTGCGCCCCGCCTGCACCGACAGCGCGAAGGTGCCGATGCCCGCGAACAGGTCGGCCACCGCGCTCGTCTCGCCGATCGCTTCGCGCACCGCCGCGACCAGCGCCGCCTCGCCCGCCGCCGTCGCCTGCAGGAAGGCGAAGGGCGGCACCTCGACCGCGATCGCGCCGAAGCGCACCGTCGGAGGCTCGGGCTGCCAGACCGTCTCGACCCCGTCGCCCTGGTCGATCGCGAGCCGCGCCAGCCGATGCGCCGCGGCGAAATCCTGCAACGCCATCGCCGCGTCGAGCCCCTCGGCGCGCACGCCCTCGAGCAGCACCTCGGCGCCCTGATCGAGCCTTTGCAGCTTGACCTTCACCGGCCGGCGCTGCGGCGCGATCGTTTCGAGCAGCCGGCGCAGCGGCTGGACGAGCGCGAACAGCTCGGGCAACAGCAGCGGGCATTCGCGCATGTCGACGATCTGGCTGCTCTGCGCGGCGTTGAAGCCGATGGCGACCCGCCTGCCCGCCCGCAGCGCGGTCAGCGCCGCGCGGCGGCGGCTGTGCGGCGGCGACAGAAGCGCGGGACGGATGGCATCCGCCGTCACCTGCTGCGCCGCAAGCGCCCCCGCCACCCGGTCGCCGACATAGGCGAGAAGCGCGTCCTCGGCGACATGCTGGAGCTGGCAGCCGCCGCATTGGCCGAAATGGCGGCAGACCGGATCGGCGCGGTGCGGGCCGGGCACCAACGCGCCGTCGGCCGCGACGCGGTCGCCCGGCACGCCGCCGGCGACGTGGCGGCCGTCCCCCGTCACGCCGTCGCCGCGCGCGGCGATGCGCACGATCAGATTGTCATCACTCATTTCGTAGTCTTCACCAGGTCATCCGCAACAAGGCCGCGGCCTATAGAGCGCGCCCGCGCGATATGCCAGCCGACCGCCGCGACCGCCGCGTCGAACGCATCGCCGCCGCGCGCCAGCATCGCGCCGCACACCCCCGCGAGCACATCGCCCGTTCCCGCCGTCGCAAGCCAGGGGCTGCCCGGCCACGCCGCCACGACGCGCCCGTCGGGGGCGGCGATGACGGTGTCGGCGCCCTTGTAGATCACCACCGCTTGCGCCCGCCGCGCCGCCGCCAGCGCGCGTTCGATCTTGCTGCCCCGCAGATCCGGAAAGGCGCGCGCGAACTCGCCCTCGTGCGGCGTCAGGATCGCCGCCGGCGCGTCCTTGCCAAGGCGGGGCAGCGCCGCGCCGATCGCCGCGGCATCGAGCACCAGCGGCTTGCCGGTGTCCAGCACCTCCCCGACCGCCGCCGCGAGGGCATCGCCCGCCGGAAAGCCGGGACCGACGACGATGGCGCCGACGCGCGGATCATCCAGCCGCGCGCGGAACGCCGCGGGCGCTTCGGCGATGATCGCCGACAGCGGCGCCGGCCCGCCATCTTCGAGTACCACATAGCCCGCCCCCGCGCGCAGCGCCGCCGCGGCCGAAAGCCCGGCGGCGCCCTTCATCGGCCCGGCGCGGACGAGCACCATGCCGCGGCTGAACTTGTGCGCGTCGGCGGTCGGCGTCTCCGGCCGCAGGGGCGGCAGCGTCCGCATCCGCCGCTCCGCATCGATCCCGATCGGCGCCAGCAGCACGCGTCCGCAGGCCGGTGCGGCCGGCAACAGCAGGTGCGCGGGCTTGAGCGCGCCCAGCGCCAGCGTCACGGCGGCGGGAAGCGGCGGCAGCCAGTCCTGCAAGCCGTCGCTCTCGATCCCGCTCGGCACGTCGACGGCCAGCACGCGCCGGCTTGCGAAGCGGCGCAGCATCGCGGCCCATTCGTCCGACAGCGGGCGCGTCAGTCCGACGCCGAACAAGGCGTCGACGATCAGCGGCGCCGGCACGGTGTCGGACGCGAACGCCTCGACCGGCCCGTCCCACGCGGCGCGCGCCGCCCTCGCCAGATCGGTGGCCGGCGGCGCCAGCGCGGCGACCCGTATCGTCGCGCCGCGCGCCTTCAACAGGCGCGCCACGACATAGCCGTCGCCGCCATTGTTGCCGGGGCCGCACAGGATCAGGACCGGCGCGCCCGCCGCCATCCGCCACGCGGTTTCGGCCACCGCCGCGCCCGCGCGCTCCATCAGTTCGGACAGGGACACGCCCGCCGCCGCGCACGCGGCCTCGGCGGCGCGCATCGCGTCGGCGGTCAGGATCGGGGCATCGGCTGGCACGGTCATCCGCCGGTCCTAAGCTTGTGGGGATTTGGATTTCGACGCATTGCCCCATCCCTTCGTCATGCTGAACTCGTTTCAGCATCCATGGCCGGGCCTTTCCTTTTGCGCCGCCTTCATTCGAGGGCGGGCCATGGACCCTGAAACAAGTTCAGGGTGACGAAAGGCTAAACGGAGCGGACGCCCGAAACCCCACGGGCATAAACCGGATGCCATGGGGTGGAAACGCTTCAATTCCGTTCTTGTCGAGCGAAGCCGAGCCACCCCAGTCATCGTCTGCGGGCGGTGCAGGCGCAAAGGATGATTATTGCGCCCCGCTCGTATTGGCCGGCAGGCGATAGCGGTCGCCGCCGACCGTCACCTCGATCACCCCTTCGCCGACGATCGCCACCTTCGCGGGCTCTGCGCCGTCGGCCGATACGACGCCGCGCCCGTCGGTCGTGATCTGGAGCCGCCGATAACCGACATCCTGTTTCCCGACGACGAGGATCGCGCCATCGGCGCCGCTCATCTCGGTCACGGTGCAGGTGCGGTCGAACAGCTTCGCGCCCTCGAGCGCGCACTCGATACGGCCGTCGGCGGCGGCGCTCTTCGCCCCCCGCGCCTCGGCTTCCGCCAGCGTGCCATTGTCGGGCGCGCCGTTGCAGCCCGCGAGCAGCAGCACCGCGCCGATAGCCCCCGGCCGTCTCATCATCACCGCCCCTTGAGCTGCGACAGGTCGCGCACCGCGCCCCGCGCCGCGCTCGTCGCCATCGCCGCATAGGCTTGCAGCGCGACCGACACCTTGCGCGGACGCGGCTTGGCGGGTTGCCAGGCCGCGTCGCCCTTCGCCTCCATCGCCGCGCGGCGCGCCGCCAGTTCGGATTCGGGGATCGCGAGGGTGATCGTGCGGCCCGGAATGTCGATCTCGATCCGGTCGCCGTCCTCGACGAGGCCGATCGCCCCGCCCTCGGCCGCCTCGGGCGAGACATGGCCGATCGACAGGCCCGACGTGCCGCCCGAGAAGCGCCCGTCGGTGATCAGCGCGCAGGCGGCGCCGAGCCCCTTCGATTTGAGGTAGCTGGTCGGATAGAGCATTTCCTGCATCCCCGGCCCGCCTTTCGGCCCTTCGTAGCGGATGACGACGACGTCGCCCGCCTCGACCTGCCCGGTCAGGATGCCCGCGACCGCCGCGTCCTGGCTTTCATAGACCTTGGCGGGCCCCGCGAATTTCAGGATCGAATCGTCGACCCCAGCGGTCTTAACGATGCAGCCGTCGCGCGCGACATTGCCCGACAGCACCGCCAGCCCGCCGTCCTCGCTGAAGGCATGCTCGGCCGAACGGATCACGCCGTTTTCGCGGTCGAGGTCGAGCGATTCCCAGCGCCGGTCCTGACTGAACGCCGTCTGCGTCGGCACCCCGCCGGGGGCGGCCATGAAGAAGGTCCGCACCGCCGGGTCGTTCGTCCGCCCGATGTCCCACTGGCTGAGCGCATCGCCCAGCGTCGCGCTGTGCACCGTCGGCAGATGCGCATGGAGCAGCCCCGCGCGCTCCAGCTCGCCCAGGATCGCCATGATCCCGCCGGCGCGGTGGACGTCCTCCATATGGACGTCGGCCTTCGCCGGGGCGACCTTCGACAGGCAGGGAACGCGGCGCGACAGCCGGTCGATGTCGGCCATGGTGAAATCGACCTCCGCCTCGTGCGCGGCGGCGAGCAGGTGGAGCACCGTGTTGGTCGAACCGCCCATCGCGATGTCGAGGCTCATCGCATTCTCGAACGCCTCGAAGGTCGCGATATTGCGCGGCAGCACGCTGGCGTCATCCTGCTCATAATAGCGGCGGCACATTTCGACCGCAATGCGTCCCGCGCGCAGAAACAGCGCCTTGCGGTCGGCATGCGTCGCCAGCGTCGATCCATTGCCCGGCAGCGACAGGCCCAGCGCCTCGGTCAGGCAGTTCATCGAATTGGCGGTGAACATGCCCGAACAGCTTCCGCACGTCGGGCACGCCGACTGCTCGATCGCCGTGACTTCGGCGTCGCTATACTGCTCATCGGTGGCGGCGACGATCGCATCGACCAGATCGAGCGCGACCTCCTTGCCCTTGAGGACGACCTTGCCCGCCTCCATCGGCCCGCCCGACACGAACACCACGGGGATGTTGATGCGCAGCGCCGCCATCAGCATGCCGGGGGTGATCTTGTCGCAGTTCGAAATGCACACCATCGCATCGGCGCAATGGGCATTGACCATATATTCGACGCTGTCGGCGATCAGGTCGCGGCTCGGCAGCGAATAGAGCATGCCGTCGTGCCCCATCGCGATGCCGTCATCGACCGCGATGGTGTTGAATTCCTTGGCGACGCCGCCCGCCGCCTCGATCTCGCGCGCGACCATCTGGCCCAGGTCCTTCAGGTGGACATGGCCCGGCACGAACTGGGTGAAGCTGTTGACGACCGCGATGATCGGCTTGCCGAAATCGCTGTCCTTCATGCCGGTCGCACGCCACAGGCCGCGCGCGCCCGCCATGTTGCGCCCGTGAGTGGTGGTTCGTGAACGATAAGAAGGCATGGAGAGGATTCCTGATAATATTATTTCGCGAATGAGCGGATAGAAGCGCCTCTACACGCCTCTTCGGCCAGTTTCAACGACGCTTTCCGAACCATGTGCGCAAGCCGGTCGGCGAACAGCGCCTGCCCGGCGGCATCGGCGACCAGATCCTGCCGCATCTCGATGCCGATATAGGGGATGCCGTTCGCTTCGGCATGGCGGTTCATCGTCGCGTTGAGCAGCTTGCCCGAATAGGGAAGCTGGTCGCCGACGGTCAGCCCTTCCTCGCGCAGCGCCGCGATCGCCAGCGGCGCCAGCCGGTCGTCGTCATTGTAGAGCACGCCGACGTGCCACGGCCGCCGCTGCGCCGGGTCGCTCGCCAGTTCGGGGGTGAAGCTGTGCAGCGAAACGATCATTGCCGGGCGCGCCGCCGCGATCGTCGTGGCGATATGGTCGTGATAGGGGCGAAAGAAGCGCGCGATCCGCGCCGCGCGGTCCGCCTCGCCCAGCGCGTTGCCCGGAATCGCATGGCCGTCGCTGGCGATCGGGATCAGGCCCGGCGCGCTCTCGTCGCGGTTGCAGTCGATCACCAGCCGCGACACGCCGCCCAGGATCGCGGCATCGACCGCGCCGCCGGCGACCAGGCGCCCGGCCACCTCGGCGACGCCGATGTCGATCGCGATATGATTGCTCAGCAGCGCGGGATCGATGCCGAGGTCGATGTCCGCGGGCACGTGCGCGGAGGCATGATCGCCGATCAGCAGCACGCCGCCGGCACGCGGGCGGCCCAGGTCGCGCCACGCCTCGATCACCGCAAAGCTCCCGCCATCTGCCACCAGCCGGGGCGGCGCTGCTTCAGGTGCAGCGCAGCGGCATCGCGCTCGGCGGGCGCGTCGAACAGCGCAAAACAGGTCGCACCAGACCCCGACATCCGCGCCAGCCACGGACGCAGGCCGCCGAGTTCGGTGAGCACGTCGGCGACCGCCGGGCATTGCGCAATCGCCGGGCGCTGCAGATCGTTGCGCGCCGCGAAAAGCTGCGCGCGCAGGTCGGCGCCGGTGAACAGCGGCCCGCGATCGACCCCGTCCCACGCCGCGAAGACCGGTCCGGTCGCCACCGGCTGGCGCGGATTGACGAGCAGCACCGGCGTGCCCGACAGCGCCAGTTCGGGTGCCGGGCTCAATTCGGCGCCCGTCCCGACGCCAAGGCAGGTCTCACTCGCGACACAGGCGGCGACGTCGGCGCCGAGCGGTCGCACCAGCCTTTCCAGTGCGGCATTGCCGACCTCGGGCAGGAAATGGCGCCGCACCAGCCGGGCGAGCGCTGCGGCGTCGGCCGACCCGCCGCCGATCCCCGCCGCGACGGGCAGCGTCTTGGTCAGCCGCAGCGCCAGTGGCGGCACCCGTCCCGCGCCGTGACGCGCGCGCAGCAGCGCCAGCGCGCGCCGGACCAGATTGTCCTCGCCCGCGCTCAATTCCTCGGCAAACTCACCGTCGAGGACCAGCGAATCGCTGTCCGCCACTTCCGCGACCAGCGCATCCCCTGCGTCGACAAAGGCGAACAATGTCTCGATGGCGTGATAGCCGTCGGCGCGGCGGGCGCGGACATGCAGCGCCAGATTGATCTTTGCCCAGCCGGTTTCGCGCATTTCCGCCATCACGGCGCCATTGTCGCCGGCGTCAATCCGTCACGCAGCTTCGCCTCCAGCCGCGTCGCCATGTCGGCGTCGGCGATCAGCGCCGCTGCGCGCCAGACATAGCGCGCGGAGAAGCGCTGCCCCGCCTGCCAATAGGCATCGCCCAGATGCTCGACGATCACCGGATTTTCGGGTTCGCCGCGCTGCGCCGCTTCGAGCAGCGGCACCGCTTCGGCGATCCGACCGGTCAGCACATAGGCCCAGCCGAGCGAATCGGTGATGCTCGGATTCTGCGGCTCCGCCTTCCACGCCGCCTCGATCTGCGCGAGCGACGCATCGATGTTCCGCCGCCGTTCGAGCGCTGAATAACCGGCGAAGTTGAGGATGGTCGGATCGCCCGGACGCAGTGCGACCGCCCGGTCGAGCATCGGTTGCGCCTTGTCCCACTCTCCCTTCTGCAACAACAGATCGGCACGCGCGATCAGGATGGTGGCATGCAGCGCGCGATCCTCCTCGCTGTCACCGAGATCGGCCTCGAGCCGCGCATAGGCACGCTCGGCCGCAGCCCCATCGTCGGATCGCCGCGCAATGTCGGCAAAGCGCACGAGCAGGCTGCGCGACGCCGGCGCCTGCGCGGCCGCCGCCTCGGCAAGCGTTGTCGCGGCGCCCAGATCGCCGGCGTCGGCGAGCAGTTCGGCCTTGCGCATCGCAAGCGCCGGAAGCGGCGGCGCGCCGCGATTGTCCGCGAGCAGCGCGAGCGCCGCTTGCCGCTGTCCGTCCCGGTCGAGCGCCTCGACCAGCGCCGAGCGCACCGTCGGATCGCTGGCGTCGAGCCACCACGCGCTGCGCGCGATCATCAGCGGAAGGCGCGAGTTGCCGACCGGTGCGCGCGCAAATCCATCGGCGAGCAGAGCCAGCCAATGCGCGATCCCGCCGCGCGGCGTCGACACCGGCCGGTCCGAGAGCAGCAGCAGCGGGTCCTCGCGCCCGCCGGTCGCCAGCGCGATCCGGCCGCGCAGCCGCTTTGCCGCTTCGCCCTCGCCCGCCGCGTCGAGCGTCGCGGCAAGCCGCAGCGCGACAAGCTGGCTGGTGCGATCGGTCAGCATCGTCGCGCCAGCCAGCGCGACGGCGTCGGCGGGCCGCTTTGCCGCAAGTTGCACCAGCGCCGCCTCGAGGATGAAGGCGGGCTCGGGTCGCCCCCGGGCACCCGCCGCGAGCAAAGGCCGCTCGGGCAGCTTGCCGCGCGCACCGACCTCGATCCAGGCGCCGATCACGGGCAACAGCAGCCGCGTCATCGGGTCGCCGCCGGTCTTGTCGCCATCCACCCCGGCGAAGGTGCGCGCCGCGCGCCAGTCGGATCGCCGCACCGCGTCGACCGTCAACACCAGACGCGCATCGAAACGCCGCTCGCCGCTGGTCCAGAGCTGCATCGCCGCACTGCGCGCCGCCGCCAGGTCGCCGCCCTGCATCGCCTGTTCGAGTATCCGCCCGCGCAGCCCGGGCAGGCCGGGCGCCCGGCTCGCCACATCGGTCAGCGCCGTCAGCGCGGCGCGTGGATCGCCGGCCTCTTCCGCAAGGCGCGCGCGCGCCAGCGCATTCAGCACCTCGCGTCCGCTCTCGGTCGCCTGCGCGGGCGCAGCCGCCGTGAAGGCCGCGAGCAGCGCGGCCCCCGTCATCAGGCCGACAGACTTACATATTCGGGTAATTGGGGCCTCCGCCACCTTCGGGAGTGACCCAATTGATGTTCTGGGTCGGGTCCTTGATGTCGCATGTCTTGCAATGGACGCAATTCTGCGCGTTGATCACGAACTTCGGGTCGCCTTCGTCCTGCCCGACCACCTCATAGACGCCGGCGGGGCAATAACGCTGCGCCGGCTCGTCATACAGCGGCAGATTATATTCGATCGGGATCGACGGGTCCTTGAGCTGGAGGTGGATCGGCTGATCCTCCTCATGATTGGTGTTCGACAGGAACACCGAGGACAGCCGGTCGAAGGTCAGCACGCCGTCAGGCTTCGGATAATCGGGCTTCTTCATCTGGTCGGCGCGATAGAGCGTCGTGTTGTCCGGATGATGCTTCATGGTAAAGGGTACGCGGATGCCGAAATTCTCCAGCCACATCGTCATGCCCGCCAGCATCGTGCCCGCGAGGTCGCCGAACTTCTCGACCAGCGGCAGCACGTTGCGGACGATGCCGAGTTCCTTCTTCACCCAGCTTTCGTCATAGGCGTCCTGATAGGCGGTTAGGACATCGCCCTCACGCCCCGCCGCGACGGCTGCAAAAGCCGCTTCCGCCGCCATCATGCCCGACTTCATCGCCGTGTGCGTGCCTTTGATGCGCGGCACGTTCAGGAATCCCGCGGTGTCGCCGATCAGCGCGCCGCCCGGGAAGGCGAGTTTCGGCACCGACTGCCACCCCCCGTCGCTGATCGCGCGCGCGCCATAGGAAACACGCTTGCCCCCCTTCAGTATCTCCGCGATCGCAGGGTGCGTCTTCCACTTCTGCATCTCCTGAAAGGGGGAGATGTGCGGATTGCGATAGTTGAGCCAGGTCACGAAGCCCAACGCGACCTGTCCGTTCGCCTGATGATAGAGGAACCCGCCGCCGTTGGCGTTCTCATCGAGCGGCCAACCCTGCGTGTGGATGACACGCCCCGGCGCGTGCTTGGCGGGTTCGATGTCCCACAGTTCCTTGACCCCGATGCCGTAGACCTGCGGCTCGCATTCGGCGTCGAGCGCGAATTGCGGCTTCAATATCTTGGTCAGATGGCCGCGCACGCCCTCGGCGAAGAAAGTGTATTTGGCGTGGAGTTCGAGCCCCGGGGCATAGTCGGGCTTGTGGCTGCCGTCGCGTGCGACGCCCATGTCGCCGGTCGCGACGCCCTTCACCGATCCGTCGTCGTTGTAGAGGATTTCGGCGGCGGGAAAGCCCGGGAAAATTTCGACCCCCAGCCCTTCGGCCTGCTCGGCCAGCCAGCGGCAGAGGTTGCCGAGGCTGCCGGTATAGGTGCCCTTGTTGTGCATGAAGCCCGGCGTGATGATGTGCGGAATGCCGAACTTCTTCTTCTTCGTCAGCATCCAGTGCTGATTGTCATTCACCGGCACTTCGGCGAGCGGACAGCCCTGATCGCGCCAATCGGGCAACAGCTCGTCGAGCGATTTCGGATCGATCACCGCACCCGACAGGATATGCGCGCCGACTTCCGACCCCTTTTCGAGGACGCACACCGACAATTCGCCGCCGGCCTCGTTCGCCAGCTGCTTGAGACGGATCGCCGCCGAAAGCCCCGCAGGCCCCGCGCCGACGATCACGACGTCATAGGGCATCGATTCCCGTTCGCTCACCGCAATCACCTTTCTGCCGTCCCCGCGCGGATCATTCATCGCGTCCCGCGCTCATTCTGTCACGAATTGCGATGCCTTCCAATTGACGCGCCCGTCAACCTCCTGTTTCAAACATTTTCATGGGTGGGCGATATTCAGCCTTGCTGGCCGAAAGCTATTGCGACTGGTGGTCACTGGCCGGTGTGGACTCGCTCGTCGGCGAGGTTCCGGCGGGCTGGCTCGACGTGCCCGTGGCGAACGACGTCGCAGGCCAGACGGGCGCCGCAAGGTCCGGCCCGGCGCCGACGGCCGAACCCGAGCGCGTCGTCCTGCACGCCGCCCTTCAGCGCCAGGAGGCCCCCGCCGCGCCGCAGGCGAAAACGCCCGCGGTGTTTCCCGGTGACTGGCAGGCATTCCAGACCTGGCTTTGCGAAGGCGAAGACGTTCCCGGCAGCCAATGGGACGCGCGTCGCGTGCTGCCTGCCGGCACGGCCGAGGCGCCGCTGATGCTGCTTACCGCGTGGCCGGAGATCGACGATCAGCGCGAAGGCATTCTCTTTGCCGATGCGGCGGGCAAGCTGCTCGACGCAATGCTGCGCGCAATCGGCCTTTCGCGCGCCGACTGCTATGTCGCGAGCCTCGCTGTCACGCGGCCGCCCGGCGGACGCTGCGACGCCCGCGACGCGGCGGAACTCGACCGGCTGCTCTGGCACCATCTGCGGCTCGCGAGGCCGCGGCGGCTGTTGCTGATCGGCGGCGACATCGTGCGAATGGCGGCGGGCATCGCCCTTCCCGACGCGCGCGGAAGGTTACTCGATATTAACCAAGATGGCGGCAAGGTGGAGGCGGTGGCAGTCGCACATCCCGCGACTCTGCTTGCCCGGCCGGTCCAGAAGGCGGCCGCCTGGGATAGCCTGAAACTGTTCAACCGGGGACGTTGACAGATGACCAGAACGATCACGGCGGTGACCGCCGCTCTCCTGTTTTCGATCGCCGCGGGCGGTGCGCCCGCGCTCGCCGCGGATGCCGGTGCGCCCGAGATGACGGCGCCGCCGCAGACCGTGCCCGACATTCTCTCGTCGAAGCAGAAGGCCTTCTACAAGCAGGTTCTCGCCGCGATCCGCGGCCAGCGCTGGGCGGAGGCGAAGACGCTGCTCGACGGGGCCGACCAGGACGCGAAGGGCGCTCCGCTCAGCGATTTCCTACGCGCCGAACTGCTGCTCGCGGCGGGCAGTCCGCGCGCTGAGGTCGCCGACATCATGCCGCTGCTCGCACGAGCGCCATGGCTCCCGCAAGCCGACCGGCTCGGCCGTCTGGCGGCCAAGCGCGGCGCCACCGACCTGCCGACACTGCCGCCGCAGACGCGTCTCGCCTGGGCAGGCAGCGCGCCGCGACGCGTCGGCGCCGATTCGGTCAACGACCCGGTGGCCGCCAGCCTCGCGCGCACCATTCCCGACCGGATCAAGAATGACGACCCGGCGGGGGCCGAGGCGTTGCTCAACGCGGTGATCGACCAGCTTTCGCCCGACGCGCGCGCCGAATGGACGCAAAAGGTCGCCTGGTCCTATTATATCGAGAATGACGACGCGAACGCGCTGCGCCTCGCCCTGTCCTGCGCCTCGGGCCACAATGGCTGGGCGACGCAGGGCGCCTGGGTGCAGGGTCTGGCGGCATGGCGACTGCGCGACTATCGCACCGCGCTCGTCGCCTTCGATCGGGTCGGCCGCGAAGCGCCCGACAGCGAACTGCGCGCCGCCGGCTATTACTGGGCCGCGCGCGCGGCGATCGCCAGCGGCGAGCCGGCGTCGGTGCAGCAGCGCCTGCGCGCCGCCGCAGCCAACGAAGAAACGCTCTACGGCCTGCTCGCCGCCGAAACGCTGGGTATCGAAACGGGAAGCCAGCGCGAGAATGTCCGCGCCGACCGCAGCGCATGGCGCGCGCTGGAGGATCTGCCCAACGTCCGCGTCGCGATGGCCTTTGCCGAGATCGACGAAGATCAATATGCCGGCGACGCGCTGAAACACCAGGCGCGCATCGGCAACCCTGGCCAGCACGGCCAGCTCATCGGCATGGCGCAGGCGCTCAGCCTGCCCGAAACCCAGCTTTATCTCGCGCACAACACTCCCGGTGGCCGCAAGCTCGCCGCCGCGTCGCGCTATCCGCAGCCCAAATGGGAGCCCAACGGCGGCTGGAAGGTCGATCCGGCTCTCGTCTTTGCGCACACCCTCCAGGAATCGCGGTTCCAGCGTGCGGTGGTGAGCCCGGCGGGCGCCTATGGCCTGATGCAGGTGCTGCCCGGCACCGCGCGCGATGTCGCGCGGTGGCGCGGCGAGGCGGTGGCGACGACCGATCTGCGCATCCCCGCGGTGAACATGGATTTCGGCCAGAGCTATCTGCAATATCTGAGCCGCGACGCATCGACCGGCGGCTTGCTGCCCAAGGTGATCGCCGCCTACAACGCCGGTCCGGCGCCGGTCGCGCGCTGGGCGACCGAAGTGCGCGACAATGGCGATCCGCTATTGTTCATGGAATCGATCCCCTATTGGGAGACGCGCGGCTATGTCGGCATCGTGCTGCGCAATTACTGGATGTACGAGGCGCAGCAAGGCAAGCCGTCGGTCAGCCGCGCCGCGCTCGCGCAGGGCCAGTGGCCGCGCTTTCCGGACGGCAAGGACCGGGTGCGCCTGACCCATGCGGCCCCGACCGGCCTCGCCAGCGCCAATTGACCGCGCCCTGAATCTCTTCGACCCGTCCCGGCTGTCGCCTTGAGACGGCAAGAATGTTCTTTCTTTGTTCTTATCCGCGCTCTATCCTGCGCCGATGGTCGCCAAGCCCCTGCCCCCGATCGCCGGTCGCGGCGCACCGGCGAATCCACGCCCGACACGCACCGGGTCGCCGGATCGCGAGGCCGACGGCGACTGGCTCGACGCGGCGGCGGAGATCGACGGCGGCGCGCCGCCGCTGCGCACGACGGTGACGGTCGAGCACCCAAAGACGATCATCGCGCGCAATAGCTCGCCCGACATCGGTTTCGACCGCTCGATCAATCCGTATCGCGGCTGCGAACATGGCTGCATCTATTGCTTCGCGCGGCCGACGCACGCCTTTCACGACCTGTCGCCGGGCCTCGACTTCGAAAGCCGCCTGTTCGCCAAGCCCGGCGCCGCGGCGCTGCTACGGCGCGAACTGGCGAAGCGCGGCTACAAGCCGGCGCCGCTGGCGATCGGGACCAACACCGACGGCTATCAACCGATCGAACGCGAATGGCGCATCACGCGACAGGTTATCGAGGTGCTCGCCGAGACCAAGCACCCGCTGCTGATCACCACCAAGTCCGACCGGCTGCTGCGTGATATCGACCTGCTCGCGCGGATGGCGCGCAACGATCTGGTCGGGGTTGCGGTGTCGGTGACGACGCTCGATCCCGCGCTCGCGCGCACGCTGGAACCGCGCGCGCCACACCCGCGGCGCAGGCTGGCCGCGATCCGGGCGCTGATCGATGCCGGCGTGCCGACGCAGGTCAACATCTCGCCGATCATCCCGGCGATCACCGACCCGGAGATCGAGGCGATCATGGCCGCGGCGGCCGACGCGGGTGCGATCCGCGCCTCCTACATCCTGCTCCGCCTGCCGTTCGAGGTCGCGCCGCTGTTTCGCGCCTGGCTGGGCGCCCATTACCCCGACCGCGCCGACAAGGTCATGCATATCGTGCAGGACATCCGGGGCGGGCGCGACAATGATCCTGATTTCTTCAGCCGGATGAAGGGACGCGGCGTCTGGGCGCAACTTATCCGCACGCGAGTTCGGCGCGCCGCCCGCGCGCACGGACTGGACGGGGGCTTCCCGCCGATCCGCTGCGATCTGTTCAGACCGCCGGAAAGGGACGGTCAGATGGAGCTTTTCTAGATTCTAGTAACCTTGGATCGATGCGCTTCGTCATTGCGAGCGGAGCGAAGCAATCCAGGGCGGTTTGTGCCTGCTCTGGATTGCCGCACGGCTTCGCCGCTCGCAATGACGATCATCCTGTTCCAGTCTGGCCCGACCTACGCCTCCGCTAGCGACTTCAGCTTGTAATCCTTGTAATCGTCGCGGAGCTGGCGCTTCAACAGCTTGCCCGTCGCGGTGTGCGGCAGTTCGTCGACGAAGACGATCTCGTCGGGCAGCCACCATTTGGCGACCTTGTCCTGCAGATGATCGATGATGCTCGCCTCGCTCACCTCGGCGCCGGGCTTCTTCACGATCAGCAGGATCGGCCGCTCGTCCCACTTGGGATGGAAGACGCCGACCGCCGCAGCTTCCTGCACGCCCGGCGCGCCCACCGCCGCGTTTTCGAGCTCGATCGAACTGATCCATTCGCCACCCGACTTGATGACGTCCTTCGCACGGTCGGTGATCTGCATGACCCCATCGGGGTGCAGCACCGACACGTCGCCGGTGTCGAACCAGCCGTCCGCATCGGCGGCATCCTCCTCCGCCTTGAAATAGCGCTGGATGATCCACGGTCCACGGCACTGCAGCCGGCCACTCGTCTTGCCGTCGCGCGGCAGGACATGGCCTTCGTCGTCGACGATGCGCAGTTCGACGCCGAACGGCGGGCAGCCCTGGCGGCAGATGACGTCGACCTGTTCGTCGAAGCTCATGCTGTCCCAGTTCCACGGGCGCCGGCCCATCGTCCCGATCGGGCTGGTTTCGGTCATGCCCCAGGCGTGCCCGACATAGACGCCCGCTTTCATGAACCGCTCGATCATCGCGCGCGGCGCCGCCGAGCCGCCGATCGTGACATGCTGAAGCGCCCCGTAACCGATGCCGGTCGCGTCCATGTGCGCGAACATCGCGAGCCACACGGTCGGAACACCCGCGCTGTGCGTGACTCCCTCGGCGTGCATTAGGTCGCACAGCACCTGCGCATCGTTGGTCGCCGAAAAGACCATTTTCGCCCCCACCGTCGCGGCGGCGAAGGGCACGCCCCAGCTGTTTGCGTGGAACATCGGCACGATCGGCAGGATGACGCTGCGGTTCGACAGGTTGAAAGCGTCGGGCTGAATTTCAGTGATCGCGTGGATGACGTTCGAGCGGTGTTCGTAAAGCACGCCCTTGGGATTGCCCGTCGTCCCGCTGGTGTAACAAAGCCCGACCGGATCGCGCTCGTCGAGGGCGACCCATTCGAAATCGGCATCCTCGGCCTCCACCAGATCGCGATAGGACAGATAGCCGTCCCGCGCCGGCGCGTCGAACAGCACGAAATGTTCGACCGTGCGGAACTGCGGCCGCAGACGCTCGACGATCGGCAGGAACGCCGCGTCGAAGAACAGCACGCGATCCTCGGCGTGGTTGACGATATAGACGAGTTGCTCGTCGAAAAGCCGCGGATTGACCGTGTGGAGCACCCCGCCCATTCCCGCAGAGCCGTACCAGCTCACCAGATGATGCCCATGGTTCATCGCCAGCGTCGCGATGCGGTCGCCTTTTTTCATGCCGAGCCGGGTCAGCGCGGCGGCAAAGCGGCGCGCGTCGCGTCCCACTTCTCCCCATGTCGATCGCGTCATGCTGCCATCCGCCCAGCGCGTGACGATCTCCCGCGTCGCATGTTCGCGCGCGGCGTGGTCGATCAGGCTCGTGACGAGTAACGGCTGGCCCTGCATTCCCATCTTCGGCACCCCTCCAGATTATTTGTCCCAGCGATAGGGCGTGACGCGCACTCGATGCAAGGCCTCACGCACCGACGGGGCGCGCGTTCGACGGGAATCAGCTACTGTAAAAGGCGCAATTGGGGCGTTAGTCGCAATTTTATTACAAAACCGCCTGCCTGCTGTTCGCTTCCAGCTTAGCGGCGCGGCCCCTACGCTACCGCACCCGGAACTCGCGCGGCGCGACGAGCGACAGCGCCGCGTCGCTTACGCCCGCGATCATTTCGAGCCGCGAGACGACGTCGGGTCCCAGCGCGAACCCGCGGCCGAGTTCGACGCGAACATCGCGTTCGGTCAACGGATCGCGGGTATCGATGACGACCCGGCCGCGCGCATCGTCGCGGCGTTCGAGCAGTGCCGCCATCTCGGCCATCGCCTCGGCCAGTTCGACGCGGCAGGTCAGTTGCAAGGCGGCTGTCGCCGCGATGTCGGTGAGCGACTGCGCGCCGCGCACCGTCACGCGCGGCGTCTCCTCGCCCTCCAGCAGGTCGAGCTCGACCGACAGCAGCGCGCAGCCTCCTTCCGCTGCGAGCGCTTCCAGCACCTTGCCCGCGCCCTCGTCGAAGCAACTCGACTGGAACTGGCCGCTTCGGTCGGAGAGTGTCAGGTTGAGGAAGCGGTTGCCGCGCTGCGACACGCGCGCGCGCGCGTTTTCAACCATCGCCGCCATCGTCATCGGGATGCGCGTGCCCGGCGTCATTTCGACATTGTCGCAGATGTCGCCATAGGTACGCACGCCGCGCGCGGCGAGGATCGCTTCATATTGCTCGACCGGATGGGCCGAGAAATAGAAGCCGAACGCCTCCTTCTCGCGCGTCATCCGCTCCCCGAGCGTCCATGGCTCGGCCGCGGGAAGCTGCAGCACGGGCGCAAGATCGACATCGCCGCCGAACAGCCCGCCCTGCCCGGTCGATCGCTCGTGCGCCGAGCTGTTCGCGCAGCCGAGCAGCGCTTCGGCCCCGGCATAGGCGCGCGGGCGGTCGGGCTCGACGCAGTCGAACGCGCCCGCCCCCGCCAGCGCCTCGATCTGGCGCCGGTTGAGTTGCTTGGGATCGATACGCCCCGCGAAATCGTCGAGGCTGGCGAAATCGCCCTTGGCGCGGCGTTCGGCGACCAGCGCCTCCATCGCCTTTTCGCCGACGCCCTTGAGCGCGCCGAGCGCATAGCGCACCGCGAGCCCGTCCTCCGTGCGGCCGACCGAAAAATCCGCCTCGCTCTCGTTGATCGACGGCGGCGCGATCGCGATGTCGAGCCGGCGCATGTCGTCGATGAACACCGACAATTTGTCGGTCTGGTGACTGTCGAACGACATCGAGGCGGCAAAGAATTCGTGCGGGTGATGCGCCTTCAGCCAGGCCGTCTGATAGGAGAGCAGCGCATAGGCCGCGGCATGGCTCTTGTTGAAGCCATAGCCGGCGAACTTGTCGATCAAGTCGAACAACTCGTTCGCGGTCTTGGCGTCGATGCCGTTATGCTCGCCGCAGCCCTTGACGAAGGTCTCGCGCTGCGCGTCCATCTCGGCCTTGATCTTCTTGCCCATCGCGCGGCGCAGCAAGTCAGCGCCGCCGAGGCTGTAGCCGGCCAATATCTGCGCCGCCTGCATCACCTGTTCCTGATAGACGAAGATGCCATAGGTTTCGGCGAGGATGCCCTCGAGCAGCGGGTGCGGATAGGCGATCGCCTCGCGCCCGTTCTTGCGCGCGCCGAACAGCGGAATATTGTCCATCGGTCCCGGCCGATAGAGCGCGACGAGCGCGATGATGTCACCGAAATTGGTCGGCTTCACCGCCGACAGCGTCCGCCGCATCCCTTCGGATTCGAGCTGGAACACCCCGACCGTGTCGCCGCGCTGGAGCAGTTCGTAGACCCTCGGATCGTCCCACGCGAGCTGATCGAGATCGACGTCGACCCCGCGCAGCGCGAGCAGCCGCCGCGCCTCCTTCAGCACCGACAGCGTCTTGAGGCCGAGGAAGTCGAACTTCACCAGCCCCGCGGTCTCGACATATTTCATGTCGAACTGCGTCACCGGCATGTCCGAGCGCGGGTCGCGATAGAGCGGGACGAGCTGGTCGAGCGGCCGGTCGCCGATCACCACGCCCGCGGCATGAGTCGAGCTGTGACGCGGCAGGCCTTCCAATTGGCGCGCCATGTCGAACAGGCGGCGGACACCATCGTCCTGCTTATATTCGGTCATCAACTCGGACACGCCGTTCAGCGCGCGTTCGAGCGTCCAGGGATCGGTCGGATGGTTGGGAACCAGCTTCGCCAGCCGGTCGACCTGGCCATAGCTCATCTGGAGGACGCGGCCGGTATCCTTGAGCACCGCGCGCGCCTTCAGCTTTCCGAAGGTGATAATCTGCGCGACCGTGTCACGGCCGTATTTCTCCTGCACGTAGCGGATCACCTCGCCGCGCCGCGTTTCGCAGAAGTCGATGTCGAAGTCGGGCATCGACACGCGCTCGGGATTGAGAAAGCGTTCGAACAGCAGCCCGAGCTTGAGCGGGTCGAGGTCGGTGATGGTCAGCGACCAGGCGACGAGGCTGCCCGCCCCCGAACCGCGACCCGGCCCGACCGGGATATCGTGCGCCTTCGCCCATTTGATGAAGTCGGCGACGATCAGGAAGTAACCGGGGAATCCCATCTGGGTGATGACGCCGACCTCGAAATCGAGCCGCGCGACATAGGCATTGCGTTCTTCCTCGCTGAGGTCAGGATAGAGCGCCAGCCGCGCCTCAAGCCCGGCATGCGCATCGCGCGCCAGTTGCGCCGCCTCGCCCTCGCGGTCACCGGCGAGGCTGGGCAGGATCGGCTTGCGTTTCGGCGCCATGAAGGCGCAGCGCTGCGCGACGACGAGTGTGTTGCGGATCGCCTCGGGCAGATCGGAGAAGGCATCCTCCATCGCTTCGGCGGGCTTCAGCCACGCCTCGGGGCTCGACACCCGGCGGTCTTCGCTTTCGACATAGGCCGATTGCGCGATGCACAGCATCGCGTCGTGCGCCGCGTGGAATTGCGGCTCGACGAAATTGGCGGGGTTGGTCGCGACGAGAGGCAGCGCGCGCGCATAGGCCATGTCGATCAGCGCATTTTCGGCCGCGATCTCGACTGCCTCCCCCCGGCGCGACAGTTCGATATAGAGGCGCCCGCCGAACAACGCTTCGAGCTGTTCGACATAGGCCTCCGCCGCGCTCGCCTGTTCATCGGCGAGCAGGCGTGCGAGCGCCCCCTCACCGCCGCCGGTCAGGCAGATCAGCCCGTCGGTCTTTCCCGCGAGTGCCGACAGCGCAACGTGCGGATCCTGCTCGATCGGCCGGTCGAGATGCGCCGCCGAAACGAGCGCGCAGAGATTGTCGTAGCCCATATCGTCCTGCGCATAGAGCGCGAGCCAGTCGATCAGCGGCGCGCCATTAGGCAGGCGCTGCCCCGGCCGCGCGACCGACAGGAAGGTGCCGACGATCGGTTGTACCCCCGCCGCCTTGCATGCGTCGCCGAACGCCATAACCCCGTAAAGCCCGTTGCGGTCGGCGATCGCGATCGCCGGGAACCCGCGCTCGCGCGCGGCCTTCGCAATGGCTTTCGGGTCGATCGCCCCCTCCAGCATGGTGAAACTGGAAAAGACGCGCAGAGGGACGAGGGGGCTGTAGGCCATGCGAGCGACGCTAATGCGCCCGAGGCGATTCGACCATGGCCGGTTTCACAAAATCGTCGAGTGGAGCGCCACGCCCGAAGAAGTGAGGCCCGTCACCGCAGCGGGCGCACCATGTGAACCGCGATGATCTCACCGTGCCGGGTTTCCTTCTCGAATCGGTAGCCCAGCCGCTCGTAAAGGGCGATATTCTCCGCCATCAGCTTGTTGGTGTAGAGCCGCGTCGCGCGCAGCCCTGCCTCGGCCGCCAGGGTTTCGGCATGGCGCATCAGGCGGGTGCCGAGGCCGTGACCCTGATGGCCCGGTTCGATCGCCACATTGACGATCAGCAATTCGTCCGCCTGCGGCACCGTTTCGACAAGCCCCGCAAGCGTGCCGTCGCGATAGAGGCAGTCGAAACGATGGTCGCGGATCGCGGCGTCATAATCGGCGGTCATGGGACGCGGCTTGACGGGCGTGACGCCAATCCATTTCGCATAGGCCCGCAACGTCAGGCCGCGAATTTCCTCGACCTGGTCGGGCCGGGCCCGACGAATCACCGTGCCGCCGGTCACGCTCCCAGCAACGCCTCGATTTCCTCGCGCAGCAATTCCGGCCGCGTGGTCGGGGCGTGGCGCGACACCACATTGCCCTCGCGATCCACCAGGAACTTGGTGAAATTCCACTTGATCCCGCTTCCGAGCAGGCCGGTCTTCTCGTCCTTCAGATGCTTGAAGATCGGGTCGGCGCCCGACCCGTTGACGTCGATCTTCGCCATCACCGGAAAGCTCACGTCATAGGTGAGCGAACAGAAATTGGCGATTTCGTCGGCGTCGCCCGGCTCCTGCGCGCCGAACTGGTTGCAGGGAAAGGCCAGCACCTCGAACCCGCGATCCTTGTAATCGCGGTAAAGCGCCTCCAACTCCTTATATTGCGGGGTAAAGCCGCATTTCGACGCGGTGTTGACGATCAGCAGCACCTTGCCGCGATAATCGGCCATCGGTTTCGTCCCGCCGTCCGGCAGCGGCGCCGAAAGATCGTAGAGCGTCATTCGCCTTCTCCCTTTTTCACCCCCTTCCGCCTGCGGGAGGGGCAGTGAGAGTTGCGAGCTTGCTCGCTACTCGCAACGGGGTGGGCAGAACCATGCCGTCGTTAGCCCACCCCGCTGCGACTAGGCCCGACTGCGCCGGACCAAGTCTCGCTGCCCCTCCCGCAAGCGGGAGCGGAGGTGTCTGCCTACGCCTCGATATGCCCTTCGTGCAAGCGCAGCACGCGGTCCATCTTCGCCGCCAGCCGCTCGTTGTGCGTCGCGACCAGCGCCGCAGAGCCATGGTCGCGCACCAGCCCCACGAACTGCTCGAACACCCGGTCGGCGGTCGCCTCGTCGAGGTTGCCCGTCGGCTCGTCAGCAAGCACCAGCAGCGGCCGGTTCGCCAGCGCGCGCGCCACGGCGACGCGCTGCTGCTCGCCGCCCGACAGCTTGCTCGGCTTATGATGCAGCCGCTCGGCGAGCCCGAGCCGGGCGAGGAGGTCGGCGGCCCGGCCCTCCGCTTCGGCCTGGTCGGCGCCGCGGATCAACTGCGGCAGCACGACATTCTCGAGTGCGGTGAAATCGGGCAGCAGATGGTGGAATTGATAGACGAAGCCGATCTTCTCGCGCCGCGTCTTTGTCCGCTGCCCCTGATCGAAGCGCGTGACGTCCTCGCCGTCGATGCGGATCGTTCCCTCGAAGCCGCCTTCGAGCAGGCCCACGGCCTGCAGCATCGTCGACTTGCCCGATCCCGAAGGGCCGAGCAGCGCGACGATCTCGCCGCGGCGCAGGCTGGCGTCGACCCCGCGCAGCACGTCGATCGTCACCTCGCCTTGCGTGAAGCTGCGCCGCAGGCCGATCAGTTCCAGCGCCAGATCATTCATAGCGCAGCACCTGCACGGGGTCGGTGTTCGCCGCCTTGAACGCCGGATAGAGCGTCGCGAGGAAGCTGAACAGGATCGCCATCACCGCGATGCCGGCAATTTCGAACGGATCGGGCTTCGACGGCAGTTCGGCGAGGAAGCGGATCGACGGGTCCCACAGCGGCTGGCCGGTGACGAACTCGGCGCCGCGCAGGACGCCCTGGCGGAAATAGAGCAGGCTGAACCCCAGCGCCATGCCGAACAGGGTCCCGGCGATGCCGATCGACAGGCCGATCGCCATGAAGATGCGCAGCACCGCGTCGCGCGGCGCTCCCATCGTGCGCAATATCGCCATGTCGCGCGTCTTGGCGCGCACCAGCATGATCAGCGAGGAGACGATGTTGAACGCGGCGACCAGCACGATCAGCGACAGGATGACGAACATCGCGACGCGCTCGACCGACAGCGCCTCGAACAGCGCGCTGTTCATCGACCGCCAGTCGGAAATGACCGCCTTCGCCGCCACCTTCTCGGCAAGCGGCTGAAGGATCGGGCCGACCTTGTCGGGATCGGTCACCTTGACCTCGATCATCCCGACCTGGTCGCCGGTGAGGAGCAGCAACTGCGCATCCTCCATCGGCATCACGACATAGGCCTTGTCGAAATCATAGACGCCGATCTCGAAGATGGCGGAGACGCGATAGCCGATTTCGCGCGGGACGGTGCCGAAGGGCGTCGAACGGCCCGCCGGGTTGATGATCGTGATGTTCGACCCCACGGTGGCGCCGAGATTCTTTGCCAGTTCGCTGCCGATCGCGACATTGCCTGATCCCGGCGTCAGTGTATCCAGGCTGCCTTGCAACACCTTGCCGCCCAGCGTCTCGTTGCGACGGATGTCGGGGACGGTCATCCCGCGCACCAGCACGCCTTCGACGCGGCCGCCGAAGGTGGTGAGCAAGGGCTGCTCGATCAGCGGCGTCGCGGAAACGACGCCGGGCGTGGCTTTCGCCTGCTTGAGCACGCCCTGCCAGTCGTCGAGCCGCCCACCGAATCCCTGCACTACCGCATGGCCGTTGAGCCCGACGATCTTGTCGAACAGGTCGGCGCGCACGCCGTTCATCACGCTCATCACGATGACGAGCGCCGCGACGCCCAGCGTCACCGCGACGAAACTGAACGCCGCGGCGACGAAAATGAAGCCTTCGCCGCGTTGCGGGAGCATGTAGCGCTTGAAGATGGCACGCTCGTAAGGACGCAGGATCATCGGAAAACCGGCCTTCTGGAGCGCAAGGGAAGGTCATGCATGCCGCTGCTTTACGGGCGCCTCCGCCCGCTGGCAATGGGCGGTGACCGCCGTTCATTTGCGAATCATTCGCATAATCTGTTGCCCATCCGCCACAGCCGCGGGCAAAAGCGGCGATCCGCGCGTGCCAGAGGGTGACAAAGCGCCATCGTCGCCCTAGCCCGATGACTTCTGGTTCAACGCGGCCAAAGGCCCGGCTCCAGGGAGTGCAGATCCTTCGCCGGTCTGCGCACAAGGGGGATGGCGACGTTCGTCACTGGCGCCCGGGTCTCGATAGAGGCCCGGGCGTTGTGATTCGGGTCGCGGACAAGCGAAGTCCGGACACGAATGGAAGCCGGGGCAAGCCGGCACCTCCCCTGCCGCTTGCGGGAGGGGCTGGGGGTGGGCAGCCACGCCGCAACGGCCCACCCCGCTGCGACTGACGAACAAGTTCGCAAGTCTCGCTGCCCCTCCCGCCTGCGGGAGGGGAGATAGGTTCCGCTGCCGCGCGCCGCTCCTACCCCTCGCTCTCGCTGATATCCTCCAGCATGTCGGGGTCGAGCACGCGCACGCGGCCCTGCTCAAGCGAAATGATCCCCGATTCCTCCCAGCTTCTCAGCTGGCGGTTGATATGTTCGCGGCTCATCCCCGCGAAATTGCCGAGTTCGGTCTGCGACAGCTCGAGGCGCTGCGCGGCGTCGCCCGCGTCCTTGCGGATCAGGCGCTTCAGGTAGCGCGCGAGCCGCGGTCCCGAGGCATAGGCACGGTCGCTTTCGATCGTCTGGTCGGCAGTGCGTAGCCGCCGCGCCAGCTGGTGCATCAGCGACCATGCGAAATCGGGGTGGCTGGTCACGAAATCGCGCATCGCGTTGCGCCCGAGCTGGAGCGCGCTGCCGGCGCTCGTCGCCGTCACCGACGCGGTCCGTTCGCCGCCGTCGAGCAGCGCGATCTCGCCCAGCACCGCGCCCGGTTCGGCATAGGCCAGCACGATCTCGCGCCCGTTCGGGGTCAGCATCGATACGCGCGCGCTGCCCTCGGTCAGGATCAACAGGCTGTCGCCCGCCTCGCCCTGCGCCAGCAATTCCTTGCCCTTGGCGAAGTGCATGTGGACCGCGCGGCCGGCGATGTCGGCCCAATCCTGAAGCGTCAGGCCGGAAAAAATGGAGTCGGGGCCTTGGAGTTCGGCAAGTTTCGCGTGATCCATGGCCTGTACGTCCTTCCAGTTGCCCCACTCCGGCGCGTCAGACCAGTCGGCTCTGCTTCACCGCCGCTTCGATGAAGCCTTTGAACAGCGGATGCGGATCGAAGGGCTTCGACTTGAGCTCCGGATGGAACTGCACCCCGATGAACCACGGATGGTCCGGCCGCTCGACGATTTCGGGCAGCATGCCATCGGGCGACAGCCCTGAAAAGACCAGCCCGCCCTTTTCGAGCGGCTCGCGATAGGCGCCGTTCACCTCGTAGCGGTGGCGGTGCCGTTCGCTGATCGTGTCGGCGCCATAGATGCTGGCGACATGGCTGTTCGGCGACAGCTTCGCCTCATAGGCGCCGAGGCGCATCGTCCCGCCCATGTCGGTATCGGCACCGCGCTTCTGAAGCCCCTCGGCGCCCATCCATTCGGTGATCAGCCCGACGACGGGTTCGTCGGTCGGGCCGAACTCGGTGCTCGAAGCCCTGGCGATGCCGCTGGTGTTCCGCGCCCCCTCGATGCACGCCATCTGCATGCCGAGGCAGATGCCGAAGAAGGGCACGCCGCGTTCGCGCGCGAAACGCACGCTCGCGATCTTGCCTTCCGACCCGCGCTCGCCGAAACCGCCGGGAACGAGGATGCCGTGCATCGGCTCCAGCTTGGCGGCGAGGTCGGCCTCGCCGTCCTCGAACATCTCGGCGTCGAGCCAGCGGATATTGACCTTGACCCGGTTGGCGAGGCCGCCGTGGGTCAGCGCCTCGTTGAGCGACTTGTAGGCGTCGGGCAGCGAGACATATTTGCCGACGACGCCGATCGTCACCTCGCCCTCGGGGCTCCGCTTGCGGTCCATGATGTCGTACCAGCGGGTCAGGTCGGGGTCGGGCGCATCGGCGATGCCGAAGGCGCGCAGCACCTCGCTGTCGAGCCCCTCGCCATGATATTGCACCGGCACCGAATAGATGGAGTCGGCGTCGAGCGCCGGGATCACCGCTTCCTTCCGCACGTTGCAGAATTGCGCGATCTTGGCGCGCTCGCTGTCGGGCAGCGGCTTTTCGCAGCGGCACAGCAGGATGTCGGGCTGCACCCCCAGCGAGGCGAGTTCGCGCACGCTGTGCTGCGTCGGCTTGGTCTTCAGCTCCCCCGCCGCGGCGATATAGGGGACCAGCGTGACGTGGACCGAAACCGTATTCTCGCGCCCGACGTCGTTGCGAAGCTGGCGGATCGCCTCGATGAAGGGCAGCGATTCGATGTCGCCGACGGTGCCGCCGATCTCGCACAGCACGAAATCGAGGTCGTCGGTCTCGGCGCGGGCAAAGGCCTTGATCGCGTCGGTGACGTGCGGGATCACTTGCACCGTGGCGCCCAGATAGTCGCCGCGCCGTTCCTTGGCGATGATGTCCTGATAGATGCGGCCGGAGGTGACATTGTCGCTCTGCCGCGCCGCGACGCCGGTGAAGCGCTCGTAATGGCCGAGGTCGAGGTCGGTCTCCGCCCCGTCGTCGGTCACATAGACCTCGCCGTGCTGATAGGGCGACATCGTGCCCGGATCGACGTTCAGATAGGGGTCGAACTTGCGAATGCGGACGCGATAGCCCCGCGCCTGCAACAAAGCCGCGAGACTAGCCGCCATCAAACCTTTGCCAAGGGAGGAGACCACGCCGCCGGTGATGAAAATGAACCGCGCCATGGGAGGAAAGACTTACTCAACAGGAGGGGGACGGCGCAAGCCGCCGAATCGGTCGCCGCGGAAATATTTTCCGCGACGCGGGGTGGACAGGGCCGAAGCCGCTTATTTCTTGGCGGGCGGCGTCTGCGCCGGGGCGGCGTCCTGGCTTGCCGCGGCAGCGGCCGCCGCCAGCGGATCGTCGCTCGCCGGGGCGGCCGGAGCCGCCTGGGCGGGGGCTTCGGGTGCCGGGCCGGTCATCGACGGCGCCGCCGTGCCGCTCGATGGCTGCGCGGTCTTCGACAGCGAGGTATCGATCGTCGAGCCGTCGCGACCGACCGAGGCCATCGCCGCAAGCAGGATCGACAGACCGACGAACAGCGTCGCGAGGATCGTCGTCAGTCGGGTCAGGAAATCCGCCGCGCCGCGCGCCGAGAGCAGACCCGCCGGACTGCCGCCGACGCCCAATCCGCCACCTTCCGACTTCTGCATCAGGATGACGCCGATCATCGTGGCCGCGATCACGGCCTGGACGACCAGCAGGAAGGTAAAGAGGCTCGACATCGACGATTCCCGAAAGCTCGCGCGGCCCCCAAACGGACCGCGCCCGCGGCGCACATAGAGACGAAGCCGCGTCGCTTCAAGCCATACGTCGCCGCCGCGGGGCCGCAGCGGCGATCGCGATCACCCCAACTGCGCCGCCGCCGCGACGATCGGCAGGAACTTGGTGGCGGTCAGGCTCGCCCCGCCGACCAGCGCGCCGTCGACGTCGCCCGCATCCAGCAGTTCGGCGGCGTTGTCGCCGTTCACCGACCCGCCATAGAGAAGACGCATCGCCTCCGCCGCCGCCGGACCGGACAGTTCGCCCAGCCTGGCGCGAATCGCGCCGTGCATCGCCGCAACATCGGCGACGGTCGGCACCAGCCCGGTGCCGATCGCCCAGATCGGCTCATAGGCGATGGCGAGGCGCGCGGGATCGAAGGCGGCGGGCAGCGAGCCCGCGACCTGCGCCAGCACATAGGCGATGGCGCCCCCCGATTCGCGCACGTCGCGCGGTTCGCCGACGCACAGGATAACCGACAGGCCGGCGGCGAGCGCCGCTTCGGCCTTCGCCTTCACATCGGCGTCGCTTTCGCCGAACCCTTCGCGCCGCTCGCTGTGCCCGACGATGACGAGCCGGGCACCGGCATCGGCCAGCATCGGCGCCGCGACCGACCCCGTATAGGCGCCCGCTGCGGCGGCATGGCAGTCCTGCCCGCCGACCGCCGCCCCCGGCGCCGCGTCCGCCATCGCGCCGATCAGGGTGAAGGGCGGACACAGCGCGACGTCGACCGCGGCATGATCCGCCGCGCCGGCAAAGATCGCCCGCGCCTCGTCCAGCGCCGCCTTCAGCCCGTTCATCTTCCAGTTGCCGACCACATATTTGCGCCGCGCCATTGCCTCTTTCCCTTGTTGAACCTGTGAATGGGCCTGCCCTAGCGGTGCGCGCCGGGGAAAGGAAGCCGTGCGCATGCGAAGGACGTCGGCGGATGAACCGGCAGACGAAAAGGCCCTTTCCCGCCTTGATGCCGCCCCGCCTCCCGCCTAAAGCAGCGCCAAGCCGCGCGATGCCGCGCTTCGCCGAAAGAATGCCCGCTTCATGATCACCGCCATCCGCAATCTCTTCAGCTCCGCCATCGGCAAGTTCCTCGCGCTCGCCTTCGTCGTCGTCGTCGGTCTCGCCTTCGCGCTCAGCGACGTGACCGGCAGCGGCACCTTCGGCGGCATCGGCGGCGCCAACGTCGCGCAGGTCGGCGACACCGAGATCGGCGTCGGCGAGCTACGCGACCGCGTCCGCCTCGCCTATAATCAGGCGCGGCAGGATCAGCCGGGGATGACGATGGCGTCCTTCGTCGAATCGGGCGGACTCGATCAGGTGCTGAACCAGCTGATCGAGGGCGCCGCCTTCGAACAGTTCGCGGCCAAGCTGGGGTTCGGCACCAGCAAGCGGCTGGTCGACGGACGCATCGCCGACCTGCCCGTCTTCGCGGGCGTGTCGGGCAAGTTCGACCAGACGCGTTTCCAGGCCTTCCTGCGCGAAAACGGCATCAGCGAGGCACAGCTTCGCCGCGACCTGCGCCAGCAGCTCTTCGTCGAACAGCTCGCCGCGCCGATCGGCACCGTCGCCCGTCTCGCGCCGGGCATGGCGCAGCCCTATGCGGCGCTGTTGCTAGAGGCGCGCCGCGGCGACGCGACCTTCATCCCGTCGAGCGCCTTTGCGCCAAAGACCGATCCGGGCGACGACGCGCTGCGCAAATATCTGGCGCAGAACAAGACCAAATTCACGGTGCCCGAACGCCGCGTGCTGCAATATGCGCTGTTCGATCGCGCGTCCGCGCCGGTTCCGGAGGTCGCGGCCGACGAAGTCGCCGCCTATTACAAGGCGAATGCGGCGCGCTTCTCCGCGAGCGAGACCCGTCGCTTCGCGCAGGTGATCGCGCCCGACCAGGCGACGGCGAACGGCATCGCCACGAAGGTGCGCGGCGGCGCGACCATCCAGGCCGCGGCGCAGGCCGCCGGGCTTTCGGCCTCGACCACCGGCGCGCTCACCCGTTCGGCCTATACCGCCATGACGAGCGATACGATGGCCAAGGCCGCCTTCGCCGCCAAGCGCGGCGACCTGCTCGGCCCGACGCAGACCGGCCTCGGCTGGGCCGTCACGCGCGTCGAGGACATCATCGCCCAGCCGGCACGCACGCTGGCCGAAGCGACGCCGGAAATTCGCACCGAGCTCGAAAAGAACAAGGCGAACGAGTCGATCGTCGATTATTACAACGCCATCCAGGACGCCGTGAACGGCGGCGCCGCGATCGAGGAGGTCGCCAGCGACCGCAAGCTCAAGCTCGTCGAGACCCCGCCGCTGCTGCCGAGCGGGCGTCCGGCCGGACCGTCCGATTTCACTCTGCCGCCCGAACTGGCGCCGATGGTCGCGCAGGCCTTTCAGGGGAACGAGGGCGAGGGCCAGATCGCGACGCTCGTCGAGAACGAGAAGTTCGCGGTGTTCGCCGTCAAGTCGGTCGTCGCCGCCGCACCGCCGCCCTTTGCGCAGATTCGCGGCGACCTGCTGACCGACTGGCGCTTTGCCGAGGGGCAGAAGGTCGCGCGCGACAAGGCACGCGCGATCGCCAAGGCGGTCGAAGGCGGCAAGAGCCTGGCCGAAGCGGTACGCGCCGCCGGCCCCAATATCGGCAACGTCCAGACGATCGGCGGCCGCCGCGCCGAACTGGGCCGCGACGGTCAGGGCGTCCCGCCCGAACTCGCGCTGCTCTTTTCGATGGCGCAGGGCAGCGTGAAGACGCTCGAAATTCCAGGCAACCGCGGCTGGATGGTGATTTCGCTCGGCCATGTCGACCGCCCCGATCCCAAGCAGATCGACCCCGCGCGCGTCGCCGCCATCGCCCAGCCGCTCGGCCCGGCCTTCGGCAGCGAACTGGTCGAGCAGCTTGCCGCCGAGGCCAAGCGTCGCGTCCGGGTGAAGATCGACAAGGACCTGCTCGAACAGCTTCGCCAGGAGTTGAGCGGCACGGCAGCCGCCGTCGAATAGCGCCATGACGCTCGAAGGCCGATCCGCAGCGCTCGAAGCGCTGGCGCAGGGACGCGGCGCGGTGGTCTGGCAGCGCCAGATCGCCGACGTCGAAACGCCGGTTTCGGCGGCCCTCAAGCTGATCGAGCCGGGCCGCGGCGACTGGGTTCTCGAATCGGTCGAAAGCGGCGAGACGCGCGGCCGCTACAGCCTAATCGGCCTCGATCCCGACCTGATGTTCGAGGTGACGGGCGACGCCGCGCGGATCAACCGCGAATGGCGCCGCGACCGCGCCGCCTTTCGCCCGGTCGCGGGCGGGGCGCTCCAGGCACTGCGCGACCTCGTCGCCGAATGCCGCTTCGCGGTGCCGGAGGGACTGCCCAAGGCGCTGGCGACGCTCGTCGGCTTCTTCGCCTATGAGACGATCGGCCTCGTCGAGCGGATTCCGCGCGCGGCCGGACCGGGGCTCGGCCTGCCCGACATGATCTTCGTGCGCCCGACGACGATTCTCGTCTTCGACCGGCTCGCCGACGAACTGTTTCTGATCGCGCCGATCTGGCCCGATGCGGACGGCGCGATCGACCGGATGATCGACGACGCGCAGGAGCGGATCGAGACGATCGCCGCGCGCCTCGCCAGTGCCAGCGCGCACGGCGCGCGCGCCGAAACCCGCATCGACCCGGCCGCGATCGTCGCCACCCCCGCAACCGCGCCCGACGATTATGCGCGCATGGTGCGCGCCGCAAAGACGTATATCGGCGCCGGCGACATCTTTCAGGTCGTGCTGTCGCAAAGCTTTTCGGCGCCGTTCGACCTGCCGCCCTTCGACCTCTATCGCGCGCTGCGGCGGGTGAACCCCTCCCCCTTCCTCTATTTCCTCGACCTGCCGGGTTTCGCGCTGATCGGTTCGTCGCCCGAGATTCTCGTCCGTGTGCGCGATGGCGAGATCACGATCCGGCCGATCGCCGGCACCCGCCCGCGCGGCCGCACCAGCGCCGAGGATGCCGAGAATCGCGAATCGCTGCTCGCCGATCCCAAGGAGCGCGCCGAGCATCTGATGCTGCTCGACCTCGGCCGCAACGACGTCGGCCGCGCCGCGACCGGGGGCAGCGTGACCGTCACCGACAGCTATACGGTCGAATATTACAGCCACGTCATGCACATCGTGTCGAACGTCATCGGCCGCCTGGCGCCCGGCAAGGACGCGATCGACGCGCTGTTCGCAGGCTTTCCGGCGGGCACGGTCAGCGGCGCGCCGAAGGTCCGCGCCTGCCAGATCATCGCCGAACTCGAAACCCAGGCGCGCGGGCCCTATGCGGGCGGCGTCGGCTATTTCGCGCCCGACGGCAATATGGACAGCTGCATCGTGCTGCGCACCGCGATCGTCAAGGACGGCGTCATGCATGCGCAGGCCGGCGCGGGCATCGTCGCCGACAGCGACCCCGCCTACGAACAGCGCGAGTGCGAGGCCAAGGCGGGCGCGCTGTTCGCCGCGGCGCGCGAGGCGGTGCGGATCGCGGGAACGCCGGGTTACGGGCAATGATCGCCGCTTCTCGAAGAGGGCTTAAATCCGGCGCGCAAACGCGCTAGCGTCGCCGCCATGCTGAAATATCTCGCTCCGCTCGCCCTGCTGCTCGGCGGCATCGCCCCGACCCACGCCCAGACGGTCGAAGGTGCCGTCGAAGGCGATGCGATCCTCAAGGATTTCACCTTCGGCACGGGCGAAAAGCTGCCCGAGCTAAGGCTTCACTATACGACGCTCGGCAAGCCGCAGCGCGACGAACAGGGCCATGTCACCAACGCCGTGATGATCCTCCACGGCACCGGCGGGACCGGGAAGCAGTTCTTTCAGCCCCAGTTCGCCGACGAGCTTTTCGGCCCCGGCCAGCCGCTCGATACGAGCAGATATTATATCATCCTGCCCGACAATATCGGCCATGGCGGCTCGTCGAAGCCCAGCGACGGCCTGCGGATGAAATTTCCCCGCTACGACTATGACGACATGGTCGCCGCGCAGCACCGCATGCTCACCGAAAAGCTCGGCGTGACGAAGCTGAAGCTGATCCTCGGCACCTCGATGGGCTGCATGCACGCCTTCGTCTGGGGCGAGATGCATCCGGGTTTCGCCGAAAGGCTGGCGCCCTTCGCGTGCCTGCCTGTCGAAATTGCCGGCGTGAACCGGATGTGGCGCGCGCTGTCGATCGACGCGATCAAGGCCGATCCGCTGTGGAAGGACGGCAACTACACCGATCCGCCGCTCGCGGGCCTGCGCACCGTGGCCTCGCTCATGCTGATCGCGGGCTCCAATCCCTATGCCTTGCAGGCTCAATATCCGACGCGCGCCGCGGCGGAGGCTTACAAGGATGAGGCGTTCGCGCGCACATTCGCTCGCGGCGATGCAAATGACACGATCTACCAGCTTGATTCGTCGCGCAATTACAATCCGTGGTCGAACCTCGAAAAGATCACGGTGCCTATGCTGTGGATCAACTCCGCCGACGATTTCATCAACCAGCCCGGCTACGGGATCACCGGAAAGGCGGCGGCACGCATGCCCGGCGCGACATTCGTCCTGATCCCGGCCAGCCCCGAAACGAAGGGTCACAGCACGCACAGCTGGGCGAAATTCTGGAAAGACGACCTCGTGAAGCTGATGGCGGAGTGATCGGCCGCCGGAAAGCTTCTATCCCTTCCCCTCGCCTCTCAAAAGCGATACGGCCCGCCGCCATGATCCTGGTCATCGACAATTACGACAGCTTCACCTTCAACCTCGTTCATTATCTGATCGAACTGGGGGCAGAGGTGCGCGTCGAACGCAACGATGCGCTCACCGCAGCCGAGGCGCTGGCGAGCGGCGCCGAGGCGATCCTCATTTCCCCCGGCCCCTGTACCCCGAACGAAGCCGGGATCAGCCTCGATCTCGTCGCCGCCTGCGCCGATGCGGCACGGCCGCTGCTCGGCGTATGCCTCGGTCATCAGGCGATCGGCCAGCATTTCGGCGGCACGGTGCAGCGCGGTCACCTGATGCACGGCAAGACCTCGCCGGTGTGCCACGACGGCACCGGGCTGTTCGCCGGCCTGCCCTCGCCGCTCACCGCGACGCGCTATCACAGCCTCGAAGTGGTCGACATTCCCGCCGCGCTCGCGATCAATGCGACGAGCGACGATGGCGCGGTGATGGGCTTTCGCCATGTCGAACTGCCGATCCACGGCGTGCAGTTCCACCCCGAGAGCATCGCCACCGAGCACGGCCACGCGATGCTCGCCAATTTCATGCGGCTGGCGGGGCTGCCGGTCGCCGAGCGGCAGGCGGCATGAGCCGCTTCGGCCCCTTTCCCGACCCCGCCCGCTTCCTCGAACCCGACGAGGCGGCGCATGCCTTCGCAACGATGCTCGACGGCGGCGGCCGCGACGAGGAGGTGGCCGGCTTCCTCTCCGCGCTTTCGGATCGCGGCGAGACGATGATCGAGATCGCCGCCGCGGCGCAGGCGATGCGCGAGCGGCTGATCCCGATCCAGGCGCCCGCGGGCGCGATCGACGTCTGCGGCACCGGCGGTGACGGCCACCACACGCTCAACGTCTCGACCGCGGTGTCGATCGTCGTCGCGGCGTGCGAGGTTCCCGTCGCAAAGCACGGGAATCGCGCCGCTTCCTCGAAATCCGGCGCGGCCGACACGCTCGAGGCGCTCGGGCTCGACATGGAGCGCGCCGGGCGGATGGCGGAGGCGCAGCTCGCCGACCTCGGCATCTGTTTCCTCTTTGCCGCCAACCATCATCCGGCGATGAAGCGCATCCAGCCGATCCGTCAGGCGCTGGCGCGCCGCACCATCTTCAACCTGATGGGGCCGCTCGCCAATCCGGCGCGCGTGACGCGCCAGCTCATCGGCATCGCGCGCCCCGCCTATGTTCCGGTCTATGCCGAAGCGCTGCACCGGCTCGGCACCGACCATTCGCGCGTCATTTCGGGCGACGAAGGGCTCGACGAGCTGTCGCTCGCGGGCGGTAACGAGGTGGCGGTGGTGACGCCCGACGGCGTGCAGATGCAGCGCAGCACCGCGGCCGACGCCGGTCTGCCCTCGCATCCGATCGCTGCGATCCGCGGCGGCGACGCCAGCTATAATGCCAGGGCCTTGCGCGACCTGCTGCGGGGCGAGCACGGCGCCTATCGCGACGCGGTGCTCTACAACGCCGCCGAGGCGCTTGTCGTCGCGGGCGCGGTCGACAGCCTCGTCGACGGGGTCGAGGAAGCCGCCGAGGCGATCGACAAGGGGCTTGCCAACGCGCTGCTCGATTGCTGGATCGCCTACCGATGAATGACGCCCAGCGCCCGGAAAAGCATTCCATATGAACAAATTGACCGAAATCCTCGCCACCAAGGCCGAAGAGGTCGCCGAGCGCCGCAAGAGCCGATCGGTGACGCAGCTTGATGCGATCGACGCGGGCGCGGTGCGTGGCTTCGCGGCGGCTCTCGAGGCGAAGATCGCGGCGGGCGGCTTCGGCCTGATCGCCGAAATCAAAAAAGCTTCGCCTTCCAAGGGCCTGATCCGCAAGGATTTCAATCCGGCGGACCATGCGCGCGCTTATGAAGCCGGCGGCGCGGCGTGCCTGTCGGTGCTCACCGACGCGCCGTGGTTCCAGGGGCATGAGGAATTTCTGATCGCCGCGCGCACCGCCTGCAACCTGCCGGTGCTGCGCAAGGATTTCATGATCGACCCGTGGCAGGTCGCCGAAGCGCGCTCGATCGGCGCCGACGCGATCCTGATCATCGTCGCCGCCCTCGACGACGGGCCGATGCGCGAGATCGAGGCGGCCGCCCTCGAACGCGGCATGGACGTGCTGGTCGAAGTGCACGACGAGGCCGAGCTCGACCGCGCACTCACCCACCTCCGATCGCGCCTGATCGGCGTCAACAACCGCGATCTTCGTACCTTCGAGACCGACCTTGCCGTCACCGAACGGCTTGCGAAGCGCGTTCCACCGGGCACGTTGCTCGTCGGCGAAAGCGGCATCGCCGCCCATGCCGACTGCCAGCGCCTCGCCAGGAGCGGCGTCCATGCCTTTCTGGTCGGCGAAAGCCTGATGCGGCAGGCGGACGTAACCGTAGCGACGCGGACGTTGCTGGAGGGCTGACGGCGTCCACGGCTCAAGCCGCTCCGTCATCGCTTGACAAGTTCCGCTCTGTTCCACTATCGTTCTCTATATGTCCATTGACAGCATGGAGACCGAGAGATGTTGACCGCGAAGCAGCACGAACTGCTCCACTTCATCCAGCAGCGCCTCGACGCGAGCGGAATTTCGCCTTCGTTCGAGGAGATGAAGGATGCGCTCGGGCTCAAGTCGAAATCGGGCATCCACCGGCTGATCAGCGCACTCGAGGAGCGGGGCTTCCTGCGCCGCCTGCCCAATCGCGCCCGCGCGCTGGAAGTGCTCAAGCTGCCCGAGGCGGCGAAGGCGCCGGCGCGCGACACCGTCGTGCCGCTGCGCAAGCCGGCGCCGGCGTTGAAGCCGATCGCCGCCAACGACATCATCGAGGTCCCGCTGCACGGCCGCATCGCCGCCGGCGTGCCGATTGAGGCGTTCGAGGATCACAACCAGCTTTCGGTTCCCGCCGCGCTGCTTGGCGCGGGCGAGCATTATGCGCTCGAAGTGTCGGGCGATTCGATGGTCGAAGCGGGGATTCTCGACGGCGACTATGCGCTGATCCAGAAGGCGAACACCGCGCGCGAAGGCGATATCGTCGTCGCGCTCGTCGACGGACAGGATGCGACGCTCAAATATTTCCGCCGCGAAGGGCCGATGATCCGGCTCGATCCCGCGAACAGCGCCTATGAACCGCAGCGCTACGAGGCCGAGCGCGTCATCGTGCAGGGCCGCCTGTCGGGATTGCTTCGTCGTTACCACTGACCTGTTGCGGTCGCCGCCACGGATGCGCGTCGCCGGCGCGCAGCGCGGTGGCGACATGCGGTCGCTCGCCCAGATAGAGCGCAAGACCGCCGCTCGCTTCCAGACTGTCGCGGTCGATCGTCAGCCAGCGCCCGATGCATTCGCGTGGCAGCCAGCGGTCGCTGATCACCACGTCGGCCGCGGCGCAGGCGGCGGCCATGGCGCGGCCATCGATGCGGTCGCGGCCACGCGCGGCGAGGATGATGCGCCGTGTCGCGCCCTGCCCCTGCCGCCAGCGGCAGAAATCGGCGTTGCATTCGACATGGTCGAGATCGGCGAGCGCGGTGAAGGGGACGTCGATCCCTGCCGCTTCGGCCATCGAATCGCGGATATAGTCCCCCGCCCGCGCGCGTAGCAGCGCATAGCCGCCGCCGGGAACGGCCGCGGCGATGTGGCGTCCGTCGCCGGAGATCAGCAGGTCGGGACGCGGCTGCGCGAGCAGGATGGCGGCCCCCGCCAGCAGCGGCGCCACCCCGGCGAGCCGCCAGCGCGTCTGCCACAGCAGCAGCCACAGGCCGCCGAACAGCGCAAGCGCGAAACCGCCCGGCGGAAAGCTGGGCAGCGTCGCGACGGCTCCCGGCGCCGAAGCGACCCGGTGGGCGAGCGCGATCAGCAACCGCAGCGCCTGTTCGGCGACCCACCAGAAGGGCGCGCCGAGCCCGACGCCGTCGAACAGCAGCGCCAGCGCCTCCATCGGCATGATGACGAAGGTCGTCAGCGGGATCGCGACGATATTGGCGAGCGCGCCGTAAAGCCCCGCCTTGTGGAAATGGAACAGCGCGATCGGCGCCAGCGCGACCTCGACGACCAGCCCCGTCAGTAGCAATCCCGCCGCGGCGCGCAGCAGACGAAGCGCCGTGCCTTCGTCGCGCCGCGCCAGGAACGTGCGCATCCAGCGGCTTTCGTGCAATGCGATGATCGCCGTCACCGCGGCGAAGCTGAGCTGGAAGCTGGGTCCGGCGAGTGCTTCGGGGCGCCACAGCAGCACGAGCAGCGCACCCGCCGCGACGAGGCGCAGCGTGATCGCCTCGCGCCCCATCAGGAAGGCGGCGAGCACGAGCAGCGCCGCGATCAACGAACGCAGCGTCGGCACTTCCGCTCCGGCAAGCCAGGTATAGCCCGCCCCGGCCAGCGCCGCCGCGGCGGCGGCCAGCGGCAACACATGCCCCGCCAGCGCGAGGCGCCGGCTCAGCCCGAGCAGCCGCATCGCGAGCAGCATCACGAAACCGATCACCGCGGTCACGTGCAGGCCGCTGATCGACAGCAGGTGCGCAAGCCCGCTGCGGCGCATCGCCTCGTCATCCGTCTCGGCGATCGCGCCACGGTCGCCGGTGACGAGCGCCGCGGCGACACCGCCGGGCGATCCCGGCACCGCGGTGTGGATATGTGCGCTGAGCCGCGCGCGCAGCGGCTGGCGTCGCTCGCCCGCTCCGGGCGCGCGCGCGACCTCTCCCAGCACCGTCCCGACCGCACCGATGCCGTCGAACCAGGCGCGCTGGGCGAAGTCGTAGCCGCCGGGCAGGTTGGCCGCCGGCGGCGGCATCAGCCGCGCGCGCAGGCCGATCGACTCGCCGGGCGCGATCCCCGCCGCGCGCTCGCCGCTCAGCGTCAGCCGGACCCGCGGCGGCAGGTCGGCGCGCCCGTGCGGCCGCACGATCATCCGCACCGTGCCGCGCGCCGGCAGCGGTTCGACGCTTTCGACCACCGCCGAAAATTCGGTCGTAGCCGGATAGGCGAGCACCGGCGCCGCGACCCACGCGGCGCGCGCCCAGATCAGCAGCAGCCCCGCAGCCATCGTGGCGCAGGCGATCGCAAGGCTGCGCCCGGTCCGCCGCTGCCAGCCGATCAGCAAGCCGCCGCAGACGCCCCCGCCGAGAAGGAACAGCGTTCCGATCCACTGCGCGCGCGCCGGCGCCGCGAACCACAAGCCGATCCCCGCCGACAGCGCGACCGGCAGCCACAGTCCCAACCGCTCGCGCTCGCGGTCGAGCCGGTCCTCCAGCCACGCGAAGGCGCGCCGCAACGCGGCGGCCGCGCTTTCCCCAATGGGCGTTTGAAGCCTCCTTGTCGCCATGCTAGGGGCTGCCCCGACATCGTCCCCGGTCCCCGCCCGGGGCCGCAAGGTGAGTGAAAGAGGCCAGAGTGGCAACCGAAAACAAGACCGATCCCGCCGAAGCGACCGGCACCGACGTGGTGACGCGCTTCGCGCCCTCCCCGACCGGCTTCCTCCATATCGGCGGCGCGCGCACCGCGCTGTTCAACTGGCTGTTCGCGCGGCACCATGGCGGCAAGTTCCTGCTCCGCATCGAAGACACCGACCGCGCGCGGTCGACCGAGGCCGCGATCGACGCGATCCTCGACGGGATGCGCTGGCTCGACCTCGACTGGGACGGCGACGCCGTCTTCCAGTTCGCGCGCGCCGGCCGCCATGCAGAGGTCGCGCAGGAACTGCTCGCGAAGGGCGCGGCCTATCGCTGCTATCTGACGCAGGACGAGCTGGCCGCGATGCGCGCCGAGGCGCAGGAGAAGCGCGTCCCCTTCCGCGTCCGCAGCCCATGGCGCGACCGCGACGACGGCGATCCCGCCGCGCCGCACGTCATCCGCCTGCGCGCGCCGCAGGACGGCGCGGCGACGATCCGCGACCGCGTCCAGGGCGAGGTCACCGTCCAGAATGCCGAACTCGACGATTTCATCCTGCTGCGCAGCGACGGCACGCCGACCTATATGCTGAGCGTCGTCGTCGACGATAACGACATGGGCGTCACCCACGTCATCCGCGGCGACGACCATCTCAACAACGCCTTCCGCCAGCGGGCGCTGATCCACGCGATGGCCGAATCTCACGAGAATTGGCGCGAGCCGGTCTATGCGCATGTGCCGCTGATCCACGGCGCCGACGGCGCCAAGCTGTCGAAACGGCACGGCGCGCTGGGCGTCGATGCCTATCGCGACGAACTCGGCTACCTGCCCGAAGCGGTGAACAATTATCTGCTCCGTCTCGGCTGGGGACACGGCGATGCGGAGATCATCAGCCGCGAACAGGCGATCGAGTGGTTCAATCTCGCGCATGTCGGCCGCTCGCCGTCGCGCTTCGATTTCAAGAAGCTCGAGAATCTGAACGGCCATTATATCCGCGAGGCCGACGACGCGCGGCTCGCCGGCCTTGTCGCGCCGCGCGTCGAGCGGCGCATCGGGCGACCGCTGGACGATGCCGAGCACGCGGTGCTGGTGCGGGCGATGGATGCGCTCAAGCCGCGCGCCAAAACGCTGGACGAGATCGCCGAAGGCGCGCTCTTCCTGTTCGAGACGCTGCCGCTGCAAGTGGACGAGAAGGCCGCGGGGCTGCTAAGAGATGCGCCCGAAGGCCTGCTCGCCGATGCCACCGAAAGGCTGCGCGCCCTGACCGGCTGGAACGCCGAAGATATCGAGGCGGCGGTCCGCGAGACGAGCGAGTCGGCCGGAGTCGGGCTCGGCAAGCTGGCCCAGCCGCTGCGTGCCGCGCTGACCGGACGGTCGGTATCGCCGGGAATTTTCGACGTCCTGCTGCTGCTGGGACGCGATGCGAGCCTGGCACGACTTGACGCAGCGCACAATTTTCCGGCAGGGGCGTAGCCGCAACGGCTCCCGCCCTTACAGATCAGGGGAAGAACAATGACCGACATCGCAAAAATCACCCTGGGCGACAAGACCGTCGAAGATCCGGTGCTGAAGGGCACGGTGGGTCCCGATGTCGTCGACATCCGCAAATTCTATGCCCAGACCGGCGCCTTCACCTACGATCCGGGCTTCACTTCGACCGCGAGCTGCGAATCGAAGATCACCTATATCGACGGCGACGAGGGCGTGCTGCTCCACCGCGGCTATGCGATCGGCGAGCTCGCCGAGCATTCGAGCTTCATGGAGGTCGCCTACCTGCTGCTCAACGGCGAGCTGCCGACCGCCGGCGAACTGGAAAAGTTCGACAACACCATCACCCGCCACACGATGCTGCACGAACAGCTCGCGACCTTCTATCGCGGTTTCCGGCGCGACGCCCACCCGATGGCGATCATGTGCGGCGTCGTCGGCGCGCTGTCGGCCTTCTATCACGATTCGACCGAGATCCACGATCCGCACCAGCGCATGGTCGCCAGCCACCGGCTGATCGCGAAGATGCCGACGATCGCGGCGATGGCCTATAAATATGCGGTCGGCCAGCCCTTCGTCTATCCGCGCAACGACCTCGGCTACACCCACAATTTCCTGCGCATGACCTTCGGCGTCCCGGCCGAGGATTATGAGGTCGATCCGGCGGTGGTGCGCGCGCTCGACCGCATCTTCATCCTCCACGCCGACCACGAACAGAATGCCTCGACCTCGACCGTGCGCCTCGCCGGCTCGTCGGGCGCAAATCCCTTTGCCTGCATCGCGGCGGGCATCGCCTGCCTATGGGGCCCGGCGCATGGCGGCGCCAACGAGGCCGCGCTCAACATGCTGCGCGAGATCGGCCGCCCCGAGCGTATCCCCGAATATATTGCGCGTGCGAAGGACAAGGACGATCCGTTCCGCCTGATGGGCTTCGGCCACCGCGTCTACAAGAACTACGACCCGCGCGCGACCGTGATGCAAAAGACGGTGCGCGAGGTGTTCGCGGCACTGAACGTCAGCGATCCGGTGTTCGACGTCGCGTTGCAGCTCGAGGAAATGGCGCTTAGCGACGATTATTTCGTCGAGAAGAAGCTGTTCCCCAACGTCGATTTCTATTCGGGCGTGATCCTGTCGGCGATCGGTTTCCCGACGACGATGTTCACCGTGCTGTTCGCGCTCGCCCGCACCGTCGGCTGGGTCGCGCAGTGGAACGAGATGATCTCCGACCCCGCGCAGAAGATCGGCCGCCCGCGCCAGCTCTACACCGGCGCGACGCAGCGTCCCTATGTGTCGGTGGAGCAGCGCTGAGCCCATTCGGCGCTCAAGCTACCGCTGGGTTCCGCGTCCCCGCGAAGGCGGGGGCGCAAGCCATCGGCCCCCGCTCTGGTCCTAATCCCGCGCCGGCAGGCTCAGCGTGAAGCGCGCACCCTGCCCCGGCGCGCTGTCGATGGTCAGGTCGCCGCCCATCGCGCGCGCGAGACGGCGCGCGATGTAGAGGCCGAGCCCCGATCCGCCGCTGTCGGTGCGGCCGAGCCGCTCGAACTTCTCAAACACCATATCCTGTTGATCCGTCGCAATCCCCTGCCCCTGATCGGCAACGGTCACGGTCGCGCGGTCGCCCTCGCGATCGACGCGAATCCATATCTGCGAATTTTCAGGCGAATAGCGGATGGCGTTGCCGAGCAGGTTGAGGAGCACCTGCAGCACGCGGCGGAACTCGCCCCACGCGGGCGCCTTGTCGTCGAGGCGCGGCGCGTCGATGCGAATCCTCTTCTCTTCCGCCTTCATGCCGAGCAGCCCGACCGCACGGCGCGCGAGATCGCCGAGGTCGATCTCGTCGCGCGCCGCGCGAAAGCCCGGCCGCTCGATATTCTGGAGGTCGGCAAGGTCGTCGACGAGTCCGAGCAGGTGGCGCCCCGCATGCGCGATATCGCCGGCATAGCGGGCATAATCGGCGCGGATCGGACCGTCGAACTGCCCCGAAATGGTCTCGGCCGTCGCGATGATCCGGCTCAGCGGCCCGCGCAGCGCGCCGTCGATGCGGCGGCCGAACTGCGGGTCGGACAGCGGCAGCGATCCGAAGGCAGGATCGACGCGCGCCGGCGCGGCTGCATCCGCCGCCGCCCCTTTATCAGGCGTCGCGATACCGCGAAAGCCGGTGAAACGCCCGGTCGCATCGAACAGCGCTTCGCCCGACAAGTGCATCGCCAGCGGACCGTCCTCCCCCTCGACGCGCACCCGCTGGTCGGCGAACGGCGCCTGCCGTGCCAGCGCGCGCAGCACCGGAAAGCGACCATCGCCGTCGGGCTGCAACTCGAACAGTTCGGACAGCGAATGACCGGCCCAGCCGCCGGGGATCGCCGGGGCTTCGACACCTGCACGCAGGGCGACCATGCGCAGATGCTGATCGCACTCCCACGCCCACCCTTGCGGCTCGACCGCATCGGCGATCGCCGGCCCCTGCGGTTCGGCGGTCGGACGCGCTCGCCAGTCGCTGATTTCGAGGCTCGCACCGTCGGCATCGGGCAGGATGCGGACGAGCGCAAAAATGTCGCTGTGATCGTCGGCGGCGTGGAGCGGGCGGCTGACGTCGCGCTGCAGCCGTTGCGCGAGCGCGACCAGCCGCGCCAGATGCGGCAGCGCCAGCGGCCGGTTCAGTCCGCCGCCCGCGCGCTGCTGAAGGCGCAGCAGCGGCGCGTCGCCGCCGACCAGCGCGCCCGACCGGTCGACCCGGCCCCGGACGATCCGCTCGCTCATCCTTCCCCCTCCGGCGCCCCGGCAAGCGCCCGGGCGGGCACGCGCGCCAGCGATGCCTCGATCGGGGCGATCGCCCCGCGGTCGATACGCAGCGGCGCGAGCAGTGGTGGCAGGGCGGCGGCTTCCGCGCTCACCAGCGCCAGCGCCATCTCTCCATAGGGACGGCGATGCGCAGCGGCGGCAAGGCCGATCAGCGCGGGCCAGTCATGGCGCATCGCCGCGGCGGCGGCGGCATCGGACAGCGCCCCCTCCGCGACAAGCGCCGTGTGATAGGCGGCGGCGGCGGCGTCGATCCCGCTTTCGGATGCCTGACGCGCCGCGGCGGCGCAGGCCGCGTCATCGAGTTCGGCGACTGCGTTCGTATCCACTCCGGCGTGTGCCTGCCACTCCACGACGTCGTCCAACAGCGCGCGATAGATTTCGGGGTCGAGGTCCGCAACCGCGATGCAGGGATTGCCCAAGGCATCGAAGCGGCGCCGGTCGGCGATCGTCAGGTCGAGATAGGCCTTGTCAACCGGCGCAAGCGGTGCCTGCGGAGCGGCCGGGGGCGCATCCGCCGCGTCCGTGTCGCTCACGCCGTCGGCCGGTGAGGATGTGTCGCGATGCAGCGCCGGCAGCGCACGCCAGCGATGCTCTTCCGCGCGCGCGAAACAGGGCGCGGCGAGCCGTTCGGCGCCGGGCAGCCCTTGTACCAGCCAGTCATGCCACAGCGCTGCCGGATCGATTCGCACACCGAGCGCTGCGGCCGCCTCACCGACGAGCCGGCGCGCGATTCCGAGGGTCAGCGCGCGCTGTTCCTCGGTCAGCCGGTCGGTCAGCGGCGCCGCCAGATGCGCGGCAACATCGCCGAGACGCGCCGACAGCGTCGGCGACGGCAGGGCGATGCCGGAAAAGGCGGAAGAGTCACTCATGCGCCTGTCGCCATAGCAGCATGGCGTTAATGCGCCCTAAACCTTCCAGCGCTTTGGTTTAGCGGGGTTCCGGCCGGCGCGCGAGGCGCAGCCACAACAGGATCTGGAACAGCGCCAGCAACGGCAGGATCGCGAACATCAGCGGCGCGATGCCAAGGATCAGCGCGGGCGCCAGCAATATCCACGCCTCGTCGGTGTCGGGAAGCAGCCAGTGGAAGCGGCGCGTCTTTCCCGAATCTTCATAGAGCCAGCGCGCGAGCAGGATCGTCGCGGCGAGACAGGGCGCAAGCGCCGCCTCCGCGAAGCGCGGCATCAGACGATCGGGTCCGCCGAGCGACACCAGCCACGGATAGGCGCCCAGCAGCAGCCAGCCGAAGGTGCGAATCACGCCGCGCACCCGGTTCTGCGCCGCGCTTTCGGCGCGAAAGGCGGCAAGGAAACGCATCGCCGCCAGGCCGAGCCCGCCGAGAATCGCCACCAGCGCCCCCGCCGCCGCCAGCCCGCCGGCGGCAAGCAGCGCGACGGCGACCCACAGCAGCGCGGTTGCATAGGGCAGATAGCGCGCGGTGCGAGGCGAACGCACCAGCAGCGGCCCGGCCAGCCGCACCAGCGGCATCATGATCGCCGAGCGCCCGAGCCCCATGCCGCCATATTCGACCTGTTGCAGGCTCGATTGCTCGATCAGCGCCGCGGTGGGCCGGTCGGCGACGATCGCGATCTCCCCCTGTTCGAACAGCGCGGGTTCGCAATAGAGGCGGCGCGCACCCGACTGCACCGCGAGGCGCAGCAGCGTCAGCATCATGTCCCACTCGCCCGGCATTGAGGCGAGATCGGCGACCATCGCGTCCGAGATGCAAGCGAGCCCGCCCCAGCGCCGGGTCGCATCGATCCGCTCGAATCCCTGCGTCAGCATCGTGTCGCCGGTGACGAGAATCGCGGGCGCGCCCGGACGCGCGATCGCGGCATAATGGGTCCCGCCCGCGCGCAATCCGTCGGCGACCAGGATGATGCGGTCGTCGGGCTGGACGAGCGCCATCAGGTCGCCGGCCGCGCGGACCGGTGTGACCTTGAGTCCGCGGCGGCGGATGCGGTCGCAGGTCGCGAGCAGTTCGGCGGGCACCGCGCCCACCGCCACCGCGATATGGGTGACCCCGGCATCGGCGAGCCGCGCCGCCTGCCGCTCGATCAGCGTCTCACCCGCGATCGCGACGAGCGCGCGCAGCCCCCCGTCGGGCAGCGTTTCGCTGGCGCCGACGAGCGCGATCAGGGCCACCGGCACCCCCCAGGCTGGCAAAAGACCATCGTTCGCGAACCTTTAGGGGCCGACAGGCGATTGGCAAGCAGCTTGTCCGCCGCCATGACGCCACGAAAAGGCGCGGAAGGGCGCGGAAGGGCGCCGGCTTCGGGCGAGTTCGATCCTCTCCGCCTCGTCACCCTGAACTTGATTGGCATATGCGCCCTTCAGGCACGTAAGGCGTGTTCCCCGGCGAAAGCCGGGGTCCAGATGGCGCTGCCCCGCGTGGCCCCCGGCTTTCGCCGGGGAGAACGGTTACTTGTCCGAAAGGGATAATTGCCAACTTCGTTCAGGGGCCACGGCCTGCTCTCGAAACAGGCGCAATGCGGAAAGGAGCGGCTCCGCCATGGATGCTGGAATGAGTTCAGCATGACGAAGCTGGAGAAGTGGCGTTTTGCCCGAAATCGCCCGCATGATCGCAAACCGGATACTCGCCAAAAAATCAGCCAGAATCGCCCCGAATCACTGGCCTTTTCCGCCGCCATGGGCTAGGCTGGAACCACCTCCCGAAAGAAGAAAAAAGGCCGGGTCTTGACCGAAGAAAATACGCCTGTTCCGCCGTCCGAGGACGGCATTTCGCCGATCAATATCGTCGACGAAATGAAGACCAGCTATCTCGATTACGCGATGAGCGTGATCGTCAGCCGCGCGCTGCCCGACGTGCGCGACGGGTTGAAGCCGGTGCATCGCCGCATCCTTTATGCGGCACAGGAAGGCGGCTTCATTCCCGGCCGCCCGTACAAGAAATCGGCGAAGATCGTCGGCGACGTGATGGGCAATTACCACCCGCACGGCGACAGCGCGATCTATGACGCACTCGCGCGGATGACGCAGGACTGGTCGATGCGCGTGCCGCTCATCGACGGTCAGGGCAATTTCGGGTCGATGGACCCCGATCCGCCGGCGTCGATGCGGTATACCGAGGCGCGCCTTGCCAAGGCGGCGATGTCGCTGCTGGGCGACCTCGACAAGGACACGGTCGACTTCCAGCCAAACTATGACGCGAGCCGCGAGGAGCCGCAGGTTCTGCCGGCGCGTTTCCCCAACCTGCTCGTCAACGGCGCGGGCGGCATCGCGGTCGGCATGGCGACCAACATCCCGCCGCACAATCTGGGCGAGGTGGTCGATGCCTGCCTGGCGATAATCGACCGCCAGCTCGAGGGCGGGACGCCGCTGTCGACCGAGGAACTGATGCAGATCGTCCCCGGTCCCGATTTCCCGACCGGCGCGATGATCCTGGGCCAGGGCGGCGCGCGCAACGCCTATGCGACCGGGCGCGGCTCGATCATGATGCGCGCGACGCACGAGATCGAGGAAAGCCGCGGGCGCGGCGAAGGGCGCCGGTCGATCGTCCTGACCTCGATCCCCTTTCAGGTCGGCAAGTCAGGGCTGGTCGAGAAGATCGCCGAGGCGGCGCGCGACAAGCGGATCGAGGGCGTCGCCGACATCCGCGACGAATCGAACCGCGACGGCGTACGTGTCGTCATCGACCTGAAACGCGACGCGACGCCCGACGTGGTGCTCAATCAGCTCTGGCGGCATACCCCGGCACAATCGAGCTTCCCCGCCAACATGCTCGCGATCCGCGGCGGTCGCCCGGAGATGCTGGGGCTGAAGGACATATTGACCTCCTTCATCGCCTTCCGCGAAGAGGTCATCACCCGCCGCTGCAAGTTCGAACTCGCCAAGGCGCGCGACCGGGCGCACATCTTGCTCGGGCTCGTCGTCGCGGTGTCGAATCTCGACGAGGTCGTCCGCATCATCCGCGGCTCGCCGTCGCCCGCCGCGGCGCGCGAGGCGCTGCTGCTGCGCGAATGGCCGATCGGCGAGATCGCGCCCTATATCCGCCTTGTCGAAGCGATCGAGGGCGAGATGGAGGCCACCGCCACCTATCGCCTGTCGGAAATCCAGGTGAAGGCGATCCTCGACCTGCGCCTGCACCGGCTGACCGCGCTCGGCCGCGACGAGATCGGCAACGAACTCAAGGAGCTGGCGAGCGAGATTGAGGAACTGCTTTCGATCCTCGCCGACCGCGTCAAGCTCTATGGCGTGATGCGCGAGGAGCTGGTGCAGGTGCGCGCGGAGTTCGCAACGCCGCGCCGGACGCTGATGGCGCCCGCCGCCGACGGTATCGACGACGAGGATCTGATCGAACGCGAGGAGATGGTCGTCACCGTCACCCTCGACGGCTATATCAAGCGCACCCCGCTCGACACCTTCCGCGCCCAGCGCCGCGGCGGCAAGGGCCGCGCCGGCATGGCGACGAAGGACGAGGATGTCGTCACCGAATTGTTCGTCACCTCGACGCACACGCCGGTGCTCTTCTTCTCGACACTCGGCAAGGTCTACCGGCTCAAGGTGTGGCGCCTGCCCGAGGGCGGGCCCGCGACGCGCGGCCGGCCGATGATCAACCTGCTGCCGCTGGCGCAGGGCGAGACGATCTCGACCGTCCTGCCGCTGCCCGAGGACGAGGCCGAATGGGGCGCGCTACACGTCATGTTCGCGACCGCGAAGGGCAGCGTGCGCCGCAACAGCATGGACGCCTTCACCAACGTGCCGTCGAACGGCAAGATCGCGATGAAGTTCGAGGGCGAGGACGAGGACGACCGGCTGATCGGCGTCGCGCTGCTGGGCGATAACGACGACGTGCTGCTCGCGACGCGGCAGGGCAAGGCGATCCGCTTCGCCGGCGACGAGGTGCGCGCCTTCCAGAGCCGCAATTCGACCGGCGTGCGCGGCATGAAGCTGGGTCAGGACGACGAAGTCATCTCGCTGTCGATCCTCCATCGCGGCGGAATGCGCGATCAGGACGAGCGCGAGGATTATCTGCGCTTCGCCCCGTGGAAGGCCGAAAAGGAAGGGTCGCCCCAGATGAGCGAGGAGCGCTTCGCCGAACTGGCGGGACGCGAGCAGTTCATCCTGACCGTGTGCGCGGGCGGCTATGGCAAGCTGTCGTCGGCCTATGAATATCGCCGCACCGGCCGCGGCGGCCAGGGCATCACCAACATCGACAACATCCGCCGCAACGGGCTGGTCGTCGCGAGCTTCCCCGCGACGCAGGCGCATCAACTGATGCTCGTCACCGATCAGGCGAAGCTGATCCGCATGGGCCTCGACAGCCTGCGCGTCATCGGCCGCGGCTCGGCCGGTGTGCGCCTGTTCGACGTCGCCGAGGGCGAGCAGGTCGTCTCGGCCGCGCTGATCGAGGACAGCGACGAGGAAGAGGCGATCGAAACCGCCGAGGCCGAAACCGCGACGGAGGCGCCCTCGGAATGAGCGCCGCGACGGCCTTCAAGGTGCTGACCGCACAGCAATGGGCCGATTTCGAGCGCGAGCATGTGTTCCGGGGCGCGCCGGTCGATATCGCCGACGGCTATATCCACCTGTCTACCGCCGAACAGCTCGACGAAACGCTGGCGAAGCATTTCGCCGGCCAGACCGACCTGCGCATCGCCGAAATCGACCTGACCCGGTTCGGCAATGCGGTGCGATGGGAGGAATCACGCGGCGGCGCGCTCTTTCCGCACCTCTACGCCGAACTGCCGATGCACGCGGTGGTGGGAGTACGGACGCGCGATTGACGGGCGATCCCTTCGGGATGGAGAATGGACCCTGAAACAGCTTCAGGGTGACGACGGCTGGAATATCCGTCTTGGGCCGGATGCACTCAATTGACCCCACGCCCCGATTGGCGCAGCATCCCGCCATGACGCTCATCATCACCCCCAGCGGTCAGGCGTGCGGCGCGCGCGTGACGGGCGTGGACCTGACGCAGCCGCTCGCGCCCGCTACCGTCGCCGAAATCCGCGCCGCATGGCTCGATCATCATGTCCTCGCCTTCCCCGACCAGAAGATGAGCGATGACGATCTCGAACGATTCACCGCTTCCTTCGGCGGCTTCGGCGACGATCCCTTCATCAAGCCGATCCCCGGCCGTGCGCACATCATCGCGGTGAAACGGCGCGCCGACGAGACCGCGCCGCTGTTCGCCGAAAACTGGCACAGCGACTGGAGTTTCCAGGCGCGGCCGCCCGCGGGCACCTGCCTGTTCGGCATCGCCATCCCACCGGTCGGCGGCAACACCGAATTTTCCAACCAGCATGCCGCGCTCGACGCCATGCCCGACGGCCTGCGCCGGCGCATCAAGGGCCGCAATGCGATCCACAGCGCGCGCGGCGGCTATGCCCCCTCGGGCATGTATGGCGCGCGCGACGCCGGGCGCAGCATGGACATCCGCTCGGGCGAGGAAGCGATGGCAACGCAGCGTCACCCCTTCATCCGCGCGCACCCCGAAACCGGCCGCGAGGGCCTGTTCGGCTGCGCAGGCTATATCATCGGCGTCGAGGGGATGGACGATGCCGAGGCGCAGCCCCTGCTCTACGAATTGCTGCAATGGCAGGGGCGCGAGGAGTTCCGCTACAGCCACGCCTGGGAACCCGACATGCTGCTGATGTGGGACAACCGCTCGGTCCTGCACCGCGCGACCGGCGGTTACGACGGTCACGACCGGCTGCTTCACCGCACGACGATCGCGGCGTGGGACGGATAGGGAAACCAGATCGACAGGCGAGGCGTTGGTCCGGCAGGAAGGAAGCCATCATGACGATTGCCCATAACACCCTCGTTCTCGTCGCCGACGGCCGCAAGGCGCTGATCCTGCGCAACCATGGCGACGAGCAGCGGATCGACCTGCGCACCGAAACGCACCGCGAGCGCGAGGATCGCAAGGACAGCGACATCAAGACCGCGCCTGCCGGCCAGTCGCCCGCCCCGGCCGGAACCGGCCTGCCCGGCGGCACGATGGGCGAACCCGATTTCCACCAGCAGGAAGAGGACCGCTTCGCGCGCGATCTTACCGAAAGGATCAACGCGATGGCGCTGGCGGGCGAATTGGACGCGCTCGTCGTCGTGGCCCCGGCGCGCACCATGGGGGTACTGCGGCCGCTCTGGCACAAGGAGGTCGCCGCGCGCATCGTTGGCGAGCATGTCAAGGAGATGACCGACCGCCCGACTCCCGATATCGAGGCGCTGCTAATGAACGAGGCCGCCCCGCCCGCCTGACGGTCAAAGGGGCCGCAAGGACGGATTGCGAGCCTTATCCGTTGGCCGTCATCCCGCCCGTGCTTCGCTCGACAGCGTCTTCACGATGCCCCACGCGATCAACGCCTGTCCGGCGAAATAGAACGGCCAGACGAGCCACAGCGTGACCCCCTTCGGCAGCGCGCCGCCCTCGCCCGCGAAGATGAAGAGATCGCTCACCAGGAACAGCATCGCGCCGATCCCGGTGCGATAGCGCGGGAAGCGGCTGATCCATGCGCAGGCCGCCATCGCCGCGACGATCGCGGTATAGGCAAGCGCCGCCCCCATCAGGTCCGCGGGCGCGGCGCGCGTCAGGCCCCAGGCGATGAGCAGCGCCAGCGGCGCTACCAGCGCGGCCAGCAGCGTCTGCGACCGCGACGGGCCCTGCCGCCGATTGCGAAGATAAAGCACGATCGCTATTCCGTGCCCCGCCGCAAAGGCCGCCGCACCGACGAGCATGCCGATCACATCGAGCATCCAGTCGCCAAGCGCCCCGAAACCGAGCGCGGCCGCGATCAGCCAGCCGTTCGTACCGCGCGCATTGGCGGCCGCCCACAGCGCGAGGAAACCGACCCCCGTCGCCTTCCACGCCCAGATCGCCGGACCGTCCCAGCGCTGATACACCGCGATGAAAAAGCTGATCCCGCCGATCAGCGCGAGGATCCACAGCCAGCGCGCGCGATCCCAGCTCTGTTCTCCGCCCATCGTCCGCCCCTTTGCATCTCGTTGTCTACCGCCTAGAGCATCGCGTCATTGATCGGCTCCATCCCCGATCTCCTGCGCGGCAGACCCCGCTCAAGTCAACGGATAGAATATGGCGACCCACGACATTCACATCATCGGCGGCGGTCTTGCAGGCTCCGAAGCCGCCTGGCAGCTCGCCGAAGCGGGGTTCCGCGTCCGCCTGTCCGAAATGCGCGGCGCCGGTCTGCCCGACGGGGGCGACACGACGCCCGCGCATCAAGGCGACGCACTCGCCGAGATGGTCTGTTCGAACAGTTTCCGCAGCGACGATGGCGACAGCAACGCCGTCGGCCTGCTGCACCGCGAGATGCGCGCGCTCGGCTCGCTCATCATGCGCGAGGCCGACGCGACGAAAGTTCCCGCGGGTTCGGCGCTCGCGGTCGACCGCGACCTGTTTTCGGGCGGCGTCACCCGCGCGCTCGCCGAACATCCCAACATAACCGTCGTGCGCGAACGCATCGACGCGCTGCCCGCCGAGGGTCTGACGATCGTCGCCACCGGCCCGCTCACCGCCGCGGGTCTCGCAGAAAGCATCGGGGCCGCGACGGGCAGGGATTCGCTCGCCTTCTTCGACGCGATCGCGCCGATCGTCTATCGCGACAGCGTCGACATGGATGTCGCGTGGATGGCGAGCCGCTGGGACAAGGTCGGGCCGATCGGCGACGGCAAGGACTATATCAACTGCCCGATGGACCGGGACCAATATTATGCCTTCGTCCAGGGCCTGATCGACGGCGAAAAGACCGAGTTCAAGGATTGGGAGACCGACACCCCCTATTTCGAAGGCTGCATGCCGATCGAGGTGATGGCGGAACGCGGCCCCGACACGCTGCGCTTCGGCCCGATGAAGGGGGTCGGACTCGATAATCCGCGCACCGGGCGCTGGCCCTATGCGGTCGTCCAGCTTCGCCAGGACAATGCGCTCGGAACGCTGTGGAACATGGTCGGCTTTCAGACCAAGCTCAAGCATGGCGCGCAGGTCGAACTGTTCCGCACTATTCCCGGGCTCGAAAAGGCCGAGTTCGCGCGGCTCGGCGGGCTGCACCGCAACAGCTTCATCCGCTCGCCCGAACTGCTCGACCCGCAGCTCCGCCTCAAGTCGGCGCCGCATATCCGGTTCGCGGGACAGATCACCGGCTGCGAAGGCTATGTCGAAAGCGCGGCGATCGGCCTGATCGCCGCACGTTTCGCCGCCGCCGAACTGGCGGGCCGCCACTTGCCCCCACCACCGCCCGAAACCGCGCTCGGCGCGCTGCTCGGCCATATCACCGGCGGCGCCGACGCCGCGAGCTATCAGCCGATGAACGTCAATTTCGGCCTTTTCCCGCCGCTCGCCAACGAGGTGCGCAAGAAGGACCGCAAACTCGGCTATACGCAGCGCGCGGGGCAGGCGCTGGCCGGATGGATGAAGCTGGCAGACGGCGTGGTCGCCTAGGGATCGTTGCGGCAGTTTCGGGGTGGGAAGCGGTCGTTAGACATGCCCTGGTTTCCCCTCCCGCTTGCGGAGGGGCAGCGAGACTTACGAACTTGTTCGTTAGTCACAGCGGGGTGGGCCTTTGCGCCGTTGCTGCCCACCCCCGACCCCTCCCGCTTGCGGGAGGGGAGATGGACGGCAGCTTCCGGTCGCAACCAGACACTCAACCTCATCCCGCCGCTCAGCAACTGCACTTGGGCTTGGCCGCCGGTTTCGGCGCCGTCGTGGCGAACTCGGCGCGGGTCAGGTCGCCCGATTTGTCGGCGTCGGCCTTGGCGAAACGGTCGCTCGTCGCCGCCGCCCATTCCTCGAAGGTCAGCAGATTATCGCCATTCTTGTCGAGCTTGCGGAAAGCGGCGGTGCGCGTCGCCATCATCTCGATCCGGCTGATCCGTTCGTTGCGGTCGCGATCGTAGCGATTGAAGCGCCGCTCCTCGCGCGACTTCGCCTTCGCGGCGGGCAATGCCGGCGGCGCCGGGCCGCGCTTGGGTGCTCCCGCGCCCGCAACGGGAATGGCCGGCAAGGCCGGCGGGGGCGCCGGCAGCACCTCTTCCTCGGCGATCTGGCTATACCCCTTCCACACGAACAATCCGCCGGTCAGCAGCAGCGCGCTCGCCACGCCGCCGATCAGAAATCTGGACATCGCCATGGCCTCCCTCCTCACCGTCGCGTGCTAACATGGCGCGGCAAGCAGCGGCAACAAACGCGGTCCTATCGGCCTATATATCCTTGAAACATGGCAGGACCCGTTCCCCGGCGAAAGCCGGGGTCCACGCGGGGCAGCGCCATGCCGGTTGGACCCCGGCTTTAAATATCAATCGGGCGGATTGTTCAAAATCGACGACATCATTGCTATATCCGATCAATGCAGAACTACCTCCCGTCCCTGAAGCAGATGCAATATCTGGTCGCACTCCACCAGCATGGGCATTTCGGCCGCGCCGCCGACGCCTGCAACGTCACCCAGTCGACGCTGTCGGCGGGCGTTCGCGAGTTGGAGACACTGCTCGGCCAGACGCTCGTCGAACGGACGCGCCGCGTTGTCCGCTTCACCTCGCTCGGCGACCGCATCGTCGACAAGGCGCACCGCGTGCTGCGCGAGGCCGAGGAACTGGCCGACATGGCGGCGGCGGCGGCCGCGCCGCTGGTCGGCGAGCTTCGCATGAGCGTCATCCCGACGATCGCGCCCTTCCTGCTGCCGGGGCTGCTGCCCCGGTTGCGCAAGGAACGCCCGGCCCTCAAACTCTTTCTGCGCGAGGAGCCGAGCGCGCAGGCCTGCGAGTCGCTGCATCACGGACAGGTCGATTGCGTGCTGCTGGCGCTGCCATACGCCTGCGGCGACGTCGAGAGCGAGGCACTGTTCGACGACGCGCTGTTCGTCGCCTTCCCTGGCGACCAGGCCGAGGACCTGCCTGCGGTCGTCACCGCCGATCAACTCGACCCCGCGCAGATGCTGATGCTCGAGGACGGGCATTGCCTGAAGGATCACGCGCTTGCCGCGTGCAACCGGCCCGAACTGCGCGCCGGCGCGCGGATGATGGGCACCTCGCTCCACACGCTGGTGCAGATGGTCGACAACGGCCTCGGCATCACCATGCTGCCGCAGATGGCGATCGAGGCGGGTATCCTAGACCATACCGGGATCGACACCCGACCGCTCGCGTCGGATCACGATTGGCGCACGATCGCGCTGGTCTGGCGCAAGGGCAGCCCGCGCGCGGACGAATTCCGCATGCTCGCCGACATTTTTCGCAAGCACCGCGCGAACTGATCGCCGCGCAGCTTTGGTCAATCCATGTGCTTGAGGCCGACGCGCAGATAATCCCAGCCGGTGACCAGCGTCAGCACCGCGGCGCCCCATAGCGAGGCGAGACCGACCGTCTTGATCCACGCCATCGCGGGCAGCGCGCCCGCGAGGATCAGCGCACCGAAAGCGATTAGCTGAAAGGCCGTCTTCCATTTGGCGAGCCGCGTCACCGGCATCGACACCTGCAGGGTCGCGAGGAATTCGCGCAGCCCCGACACGATGATCTCGCGCAGCAGGATGACCAGCGCCGCGATGACGTGCCACCCTTGTATGTCGCGGGTGAAGACGAGCAGCAGGATCACCGCCGCGATCATGATCTTGTCGGCGATCGGATCGAGGAAGATGCCGAGCCGCGACACGGTGCCGCGCGCCCGCGCCACATAACCGTCAAAATAATCGGTGATGCCCATCAGGCAATAGAGGCCGAAGGCGAAGGCATAGTCGATCGGCAGCGGCTGGTGGCGCGCGGCCTCGTGCGCGCCGGGCCACAGCAGGAACAAGAGGATCGGCACCGCCAGGATCCGCGACAATGTCAGAAGGTTCGGAAGGCTGAGCATGGTTCCTGATTCCCGCCCGCAAAGCGCGACTGTTCCAAAATGGGCTTTGACCCCATCTGCCCTAGCCGATAAGTCCCCCGAGCGACAACCGAATTGCCCGCGGCGGCAGCGTTCGTCGCGCGTTCGAATAACAAGAGTGGGCTTCGCATGACCGGTTCCCTTGCGCTGATGAAGCAACGCCGGTTCCTGCCCCTGTTCGCCACCCAGTTCCTGAACGCCTTCAACGACAATTTCTACAAGATGGCGATGGTGATCCTCGTCACCTTCACCATCTACAAGGACCCGGAGACCGAGGCGTGGTTCAACGCGCTGGCGGGCGGGCTGTTCATCCTGCCCTTCTTCCTCTTTTCGGCGCTCGCCGGCCAGCTTGCCGACAGCACCGACAAGACCCGGATGATCCGCATCATCAAGAGCGCCGAAATCCTGATCATGGTCATCGGCGCGTGCGGCATCTGGCTGCACAATGTCCCGCTGATGCTGCTCGCGCTCTTCTCGATGGGGATGCACTCGACCTTCTTCGGCCCGATCAAATATGCGATCCTGCCCCAGCATCTGGAAGCGGACGAGGTGCTGGCGGGGACCGGCTGGGTCGAGGCGGGCACCTATATCGCGATCCTCGGCGGCACCATCGTCGGCGGGCTGACGCCGCCGCACATCGCCATTCCCGGTATCGTCGCGGTTGCGGTGATCGGCCGCATCACCGCCAGCTTCGTGCCGTCGGCCCCGCCCGAAGCCGAAGCGCGGGATTTGGTGATTGATCACAATGTCCTGCGGTCGTCGTGGCAGATCGTCAGTACGACGATGCATATCCCGCGGCTGTTTCTCGCCATCGTGTCGATCAGCTTCTTCTGGGCCATTGGCGCGATTCTCGCCGCGCAGTTCCCGCCGCTGGTCAAGAATGCGCTCGCGGCCGACAAGACCGTCGCGACGATGTTCACCGCCATCTTCTCGGTCGGGGTCGCGATCGGCTCGATCGTCGTCAACCGCCTGCTCAAGGGGCGCGTGTCGGCCCGCTATTCGCCGGGGTCGGTGATCGTGATGGGGCTGTTCGTGCTCGACCTCTGGTGGTCGGTGAAGGGCTGGCCGCACCGCGACGGCAGCCTGATGGACTGGCGCGAGTTCCTGTCGCTGTCGGCAGGCGACCGCATCATTTTCGACCTGCTGGGCATCGCGATCGCGGGCGGGATGTTCGTCGTGCCGCTCTACGCCTTCCTGACCACGACGGTCGCCAAGTCGCAGACCGCGAGGACGATCGCCGCAAACAACATCGTAAACTCCGGCTTCATGGTCGCCGCGACGCTGCTGCTAAGCGTACTGATCGGGATCGGCCTCACCATCGACGACACGTTGCTGATGGTCGCGGCGATGTGCCTCGTCTCCGCCTTCCTTGCCTGGCGGCTCCACAAGGCCTGCGACTAAAGCAGGAACATCATCGTCGCGGTGAAGAAGATCGCAAAGCTCTCAAGAAACAGCCGCAGATCGCTTCCGCTATCGAACATCGAGCGCGGCCGGCGCTGCGCGGCCAGCGCGGCGCGCAATTCGCCCTGCCAGTCACTCGGCGCGGCCAGCCGAACGATCGCCACCTGACGCACGCAGTGCGCACGCACGCGGCCGCGGATATCGATGCGTTGGCCGGAGTCGATTCGATCCATGCCGCGACGCTAGGAAATCCCTAACGGCCCGGTAAGGTTAAAAGAGCGTTAACGCGCGCGCTGTCCCGCGACGGGACGCTGCCGCCTCAACGCGGCGGGCGGATTCGTACCGGGCGGCGGTCGTCGGCCCCCGCCTGAAACGGCTTGCATCGCTGCGGGCGCATGCGCGGCCCAAGGCACAGGCGCACCTCGTCGAGCCAGCCGTCGCGATCGACCGCCACCGCGACCATCGGCGCGGCAATGCCCTTGTTGGCGGTGGCGAAGGATTGGCGGATGGTTTGCGCGGTTTGTGGCGTTGCGGCGAGCGCCGCCATGTCGGGAAAGCGCACCGCGCCGAACAATATCTCGGCGGCGCGGAAATAGGCGGCGGGGTGCGGGCTCATGCAGGTGCCGTGCTTGGCCCATTCGTGCTGGAGGAGCTGCGCCGACGGCGTCATGCACAGATGGCGGCGCAGCACCGGCGCGGGCACGACCTTCGCCGGACGGCACCATTGCGGATAGGCGGGCCCGTCGGCTTCGGGCCACAGGCCGTGCAGCACCCAGCCGAAGCGGCCGCCCTCGCCCGAACATTGGAAGCGGTCGCGCGCGCCCTTCGGATCGCGGACGCGCGCGCAATGCTGCGGCGACCAGCTCATGGCGAGCAGATAGCCGCCGATCTTCGGCGTGCGCACCGGCTCGCCGCGCGGCGGCTTTTCCACGCGTGGAACGGGGATGCGATCGGGAAGCGTGCAGGCGGGCGCCCGGGCCTGGGCGACGGCAGGGAACAGCGCCAGGGCCAGCGCGACGACGCTAGGCCAGCGCAAAGTCGAGCCCGATATCGGCGGCGGGCGCCGACTGGGTCAGCCGGCCGACCGAGACATAGGTGACGCCGGTCGCGCCGATCGCGCCGATGGTGTCGAGCGTCACGCCGCCCGACGCTTCGGTCGGGACGCGCCCCGCGACGATGGCGACGGCCTCGCGAAGCTGGTCGGGGGCCATGTTGTCGAGCAGCAGATGCGTCGCGCCCGCTTCGAGCGCGGGGGCGACCTGATCGACGCGGTCGACCTCGACGATGATGGTCGCAATCCCGGCCGCGACGGCACGGCGCACCGCTTCCTCGACCGACCCGGCGACCGCGACATGATTGTCCTTGATCATCGCGGCGTCCCACAATCCCATGCGGTGATTGGTCGCGCCGCCCATGCGCGTCGCATATTTTTCGAGGATGCGCAGGCCGGGAATCGTCTTGCGCGTATCGAGCAGCACCGCGCCCGTCCCGGCGAGCGCATCGACATAATGGCGCGTCATCGTCGCGATTCCCGACAGATGCTGGACGCTGTTCAGCGCCGAACGCTCTGCGGTGAGCATCGCGCGCGCATTGCCCGACAGGCGCATGAGCGGCGTCCCCGGCGCCACCTGTGCGCCCTCCTCCACCAGTATCTCGATCGTCATCGCCGGATCGAGAGCGCGGAAGAAGCGTTCGGCGATCGGCAGGCCGGCGACGGCGATCGCGTCGCGGCTGTTCATCACGCCATCGAAACGCGCGTCGGCGGGGATCACCGCCTGCGAGGTTATGTCGCCACCGCTGCCGAGATCCTCGGCAAGCGTGGCGCGGACGAAGGCGTCGAGGTCGAAGCCGGGAAGCGTGAAATCGGTCATGGCCCCCGCGATAGTGGCTGGGCGGGGCAAATCAACTCGATGTTGCATCTTTCGGACACGGCTCCCTCCCGCAGGCGGGAGGGAGCGGACGCCGATTCAGGCCACCGTCGCCTTGACGATCTTGCCCGGCTCGCGCGGCGGTTCACCCTTGGGCAGGGCGTCGACATTCTCCATGCCCTCGATCACCTCGCCCCAGACGGTGTACTGGTTGTCGAGGAAACGGGCGTCCTCGAAACAGATGAAGAACTGGCTGTTCGCGCTGTTCGGATTCTGCGCGCGCGCCATCGAGCAGACGCCGCGCACGTGCGGTTCGGCGTTGAATTCGGCCGGCAGGTCGGGAAGCGGGCTGCCACCCATGCCGGTGCCGGTCGGATCGCCGCCCTGCGCCATGAAACCGGGGATCACGCGGTGAAAGACGACGCCGTCGTAGAAGCCGTCCTTCGCGAGCGTCGTGATGCGCTCGACATGCTGGGGGGCGAGGTCGGGGCGCAGGCGGATGACGACATCGCCGGTCGACAGCGACAGGGTAAGGGTCTGTTCGGACATAGGGAGGCTCCTGTGAGTGGTTTGCCAGCGCCATAGCGGGCAGCGGTCGCGATGCCACGCATTAATTGCGGTCCGGACCCGCCGCAGCGCGTGCGCGGCGTTGCCATTACCCGGTTCGCGGACTAGGGGGAGGCTCGGCCCGCCGGCGACGAGCGCCCGCAAGCAACAGGGAGGACCGCGATGGACAAACGCGAAGAATCCCTGCCCCCCCATGACGCCCCGACCGCGACCATCGACGACCGCGAGCATGATCGCGATCCCGCGCCGCGCGAAGCCGAGACCGAGCTCGACGAGGACGACCGGCTGAGGCCCGAATTCGTTCGCGACGTCATCGACCTGGTCGAGGCGGGCGAGGACGAGGCGGCGCGCGAGCGCATCGGCCGCCTGCACCCCGCCGACATCGCCGACCTGTTCGAGCTAGTATCGGACGAGGATCGGCCGTCGCTCGCCCGCGTCCTCGGCGACATGCTGTCCCCCGACGTGCTCGCCGAGATGAACGAGCATGTGCGCGAGGGGCTGATCGACCTGCTCGCGCCCGAACAGGTCGCCGAGATCGCGTCCGAACTCGACACCGACGACGCGGTCGCGATCATCGAGGATCTGGAGGAAGAGGAACAGCAGGCGGTCCTCGACGCGATGGAGCCCGAGGACCGGGCCGCGATCGAAGAGGCGCTATCCTATCCCGAGGAGAGCGCCGGGCGCCTGATGCAGCGCGAGTTCGTCGCGGTGGCCGAGCATGTCACCGTCGGCGACGTCATCGACCGGCTGCGCGAGGATCGCGAACTGCCGACCGATTTCTGGGAAATCTTCGTCGTCGACCCGATGCATCGCCCGGTCGGCACCTGTCAGCTCAGCTGGATCATGCGCACCCCGCGCGACATCGCGATCGGCGACGTGATGAAGCGCGAGCAGACGCTGATTCCGGTCGACATGGATCAGGAAGAAGTCGCGCTGCGCTTCCAGAAATATGCGCTGATTTCGGCCGCAGTCGTCGACCGCGCGGGCCGCCTGGTCGGCGTGATCACCGTCGACGACGTCGTCCACATCATCCAGGAAGAAGCGGGCGAGGACATATTGCGGCTGTCGGGCGCCGGCGACGGCGACATCAACGAGCCGATCCGCGAAACCTACAGCGCGCGCGTGCGCTGGCTGATCGCCAATCTGGGCACCGCGCTCGTCGCATCGAGCATCGTCGGGATGTTCGGCGGCGCGATCGAACATATGGTCGCGCTCGCAGCGCTGATGCCGATCGTCGCCGGGGTCGGCGGCAATGCGGGCACGCAGACGCTGGCCGTCACCGTCCGCGCGCTGGCGATGAACCAGCTCACCGATTCGAACAGCTGGCGCGCGGTGTTCCGCGAAATCAAGATCGCGCTGCTCAACGGCGGGACGATCGCGCTGATCGCCGGGACCGCCACGGCATTATGGTTCGCCAATCCGGGGCTCGGCGGGGTGATCGCCGCGGCGATGATCGTCAACATCTTCGTCGCCGGGGTCGCCGGGGTCGCAATCCCGCTGCTGCTCGACCGGCTCGATCAGGACCCGGCGGTCGCCAGTTCGATCTTCGTCACCATGACCACGGATTCGATGGGGTTTCTGGCATTCCTGGGGCTCGCGGTGGCAAGCGGGCTCACCACCCTCTGACATCGGCATCCCGAATCCACGCGGCGAAACGGCGCGATTCCGGGATTTCCGGAAAAATTTTCATCCCGGAACTTTTTTCGGGAACTCCCGCCCCATTCACGGGTTTCCCTTTCGAGCAGCGGTCAACGCCCCCCCGCAGCGCTGCTCAGCAACATTGGCCCGGCCCGCATTCCCTCCCCCCCTCGAAGCGTGCCGGGCCATTTTGCATCAAGACCCGTAGAGGTGGAAAATGACGACGCGTAACCGTGCTATCCTTCTTACCCTGCTTGCCAGCTTTCTGGTCGCTGCCTGCAATACGGTGAAAGGGGTCGGCCGCGACATCGAGTCGGTCGGCCAGGCCGGCAGCGACGCCATCCACTGATCGGCGGGAAGCTTACCCCCTATGCCTCTTCGAGAGGTTCGACAGGCGCCGTTTCGGCGCCTGTCTTGCGTCGGCGCTGGGTGAACCAGATCGCGAACAGCGACAGTTCGTAGAGAAAGACCAGCGGCACCGCGAGCAGCAGCTGGCTCAATATGTCGGGCGGCGTGAAGACCGCCGCGACCGCGAACGCCGCGACGATCATGTAGCGGCGCGCCGAGACGAGTTGCTCGCGCGTCACCAGCCCCGACCGTTCGAGCAGCATCAGCAGGATCGGCAGCAGGAAAGCGATGCCGAACGCCATGATGAACTGCATGATGAAGCTGAGGTAATTGCCGACCGATGGCAGCGCCTCCTGCATCACGCCGCCGATCTCTCCCTGATAGCCGAGCAGGAATTTGAGCGCGATCGGCACGGTGATGAAATAGGCGAAGCAGGCGCCGACCGCGAACAGCACCGGGGTCGCGAACAGAAAGGGCAGCAGCGCGCGCTTTTCCTTGCGGTAGAGGCCGGGTGCGACGAATTTCCAGAGCTGGTTGGCGATCACCGGGAAGGCGATCATCATCGCCGCGAACAGCGCGACCTTGATCTCGACGAAGAAGGCCTCGAAAAGCTGGGTATAGATCAGCTTGCCCTGCCCCGCCGCGACGAGCGGATGGACGAGGACGCCGAAGATCGGGCGCGCGAAATAGAGGCACACCCCGAAAGCGAGCGCAATCGCCACCAGGGATTTGAGCAGGCGCGAACGCAATTCGATCAGATGGTCGAGCAGCGGCATCTTGCCGCCGGCACCATCCTCATCATCGGCGGTCACGGGGGTCTCGACGGTCATGGCAGCGGTCCGCCCGGCGGCGGCACTTCGTGCGTTTCGCGCGGCGTTTCGGGCTTTGTGGTTGCCGCGGCGTGATCGGGATTTTCGGGAGCGGGGCTATCGGGTCCGGGGCTATCGGGTCGGGCGCCCGCGTCGTCGCCCTTCGCCTCCGGAGGCAGCGTCGTCGCCGGCAGCATCGTCGGCGCGTCGACGCCGTCGATATTCGGAAATTCGCGCATGATCGCTTCATTCTGCGCGCGCCACTGCTTTTCGAGTTCCTCGAGCTCGGCCTCGCGCATCATCGTGTCGAGCCCGGCGCGAAAATGGCGCGCCATGCCGCGCGCCTTGCCGACCCACTTGCCGACGAAGCGCATCGCCTTGGGCAGGTCCTTCGGGCCGATGACGACCAAGGCCACCACCACGACGAGCAGCAACTCGGTCGGTGCAACGTCAAACATGGCTCAACCCAATCCCGCGCCGGTGGTAACGGCCGGGGTCAGCGGTTTTCGGTTTCGGCTGTCGGGGTCGGCGTCGCGTCGGGCGACCGCTGTCCGTCGATCTGCCGCGGCGCGGGGCGCGCCTCGTCGTCGTCGGCCATGCCCTTCTTGAAGCTCTTTATGCCCTTGGCAACATCGCCCATCATGTCGGAAAAACGGCCCTTGCCGAACAGCAGCAGGACGAGAATCCCGACCACCAGCCAGTGCCAGATGCTGAAGCTACCCATCTATCGTCTCCTTGAGGTGCCTCATCTAGGCATCTTCGCCGTCTTTGACTAGGTCCAGCTCGTCCATCGCCGCTTCGAAAGCGAGGTCGACGGGGTCGAGCAGGCCCGCGGCGCGCAAATCCTCGATCCCCGGCAGGTCCTTCCGGCTCGCCAGCCCGAAATGCTGGAGGAAGGCGTCGGTGGTCCTGTAGATCAGCGGCCGGCCGGGCACTTCGCGCCGCCCCGCGGGGGCGACCCATTCGGCCTCCATCAGCACGTCGAGCGTGCCTTTCGACGTCTGGACGCCGCGGATCGCCTCGATCTCCGCGCGGCTGACCGGCTCGTGATAGGCGACGATCGCGAGGACCTCGGCCGCGGCGCGCGACAGCTTGCGCGGGTCGTCGCGTTCGCGGCGGAGCAGGTGGGCGAGGTCGGCCGGGGTCTGGAAATGCCAGTGGCCGCCGCGCTCGACCAGTTCGATGCCGCTGCCGGCGTGGCGCTCCGCGATCGCCGCGACGATCGCGCGCACCGCGCCGGGCGTCGTCTCGCCGCCGAGGCGCGCCGCGACCTGCCGCGCGTCGAGCGCCTCGTCGCTGGCGAACAGCATCGCTTCTATCGCGCGTTCGAGGTCGTCGATCATGCGTCTGCTGCCTTCAGATAGAGCGGTTCGAACGCGCCGTCCTGCCGCAGGTCGATGCGCCCCTGCCGCGCCAGTTCGAGCGCGGCGAGGAAGCTCGACGCGATCGCCGAGCGGCGCAGGGGTCCGTCATAATCGGCCGGCAGGAAATCGGACAGTTCGGCCCAGTCGAGCCGGACGCCGATCATGCGTTCGAGATGCTGGAGCGCCGCGTCGAGCGTCACCACCGGCCGGCGCGCGACCATGTGCACGACCGGCTCGGTCCGCAGCTTCACCTGGCCGTAGGCCGCGAGCAGGTCGTAGAGGCTGGCGTCCCAGCGCCGCTTGCGGACGTCGTGCAGCCCCTCCGGATGCGGGCGCAGAAAGACGTCGCGGCCGACGCGGTCGCGCGCGAGCAGCCGCGCCGCCGCCTCGCGCATCGCCGCGAGCCGCTGGAGCCGCAATTGCAGGCGCAGCGCCAGTTCGTCGGGCGACGGGTCCTCCGCCGGGTCCTTCGGCAGCAGCAGCGCCGACTTGAGATAGGCGAGCCACGCCGCCATCACCAGATAATCGGCCGCGACCTCCAGCTTCAGCGCGCGCATCTCGGCGATGAAGGCGAGATATTGCTCGACCAGCGCGAGGATCGAGATCTGCCGCAGATCGACCTTCTGGCTGCGCGCCAGCGTCAGCAACAGGTCGAGCGGCCCTTCCCAGCTGTCGAGCGAAAGCTGGAGCGCATCCTCGCGCTCCGTTGCCGCCGGCACGACGTCATAGGCGAGCGGCAGTTCGTCCACCGGCGCCTCAGGCCACCGCGAGCAGCGCGTCGCGCTGGTCGACGAGCAGGTCGAACGCGCGCGGGTCGTGCGCGCCGGCGATCCGGTCCATCGCACCTTCGAGCCGCGCGAGCGACGCCGGGCCCATCGGATCGAGCGCGTGCGCGATGCCGACCATGTCGTCCATCTTCGCCCAGCAGTTGAGCGCGATGTCGCACCCCGCCGCGATCGCCGCCGCCGCGCGCTGCGGCACGCCGCCCGACAAGGCCTTCATGTCGAGGTCGTCGGTCATCAGCAGGCCGTGGAAACCGATACGCTGGCGGATCACATGGTCGATGACGAAAGGCGACAGCGTCGCGGGCCGATCGGCGTCCCAGGCGTCGAAGACGACGTGGCAGGTCATCGCCATCGCGGCATCGCGCAGCGCCGCGAAGGGCGCGAGATCGGTCTGGAGATCGTGATCGGACGCGGTGACGACCGAAAGCGCCTCGTGCGAATCGAACCGGGCGCGGCCGTGGCCGGGGATATGCTTGACGACGCCGAGCACGCCGCCCGCCTGCAATCCGCCGAGGATCGCGCGGCCGAGCGCGGCGACGCGCATCGGCTCGCTGCCCAGCGCGCGGTCGCCGATGACGTCGCTCGCGCCCGGCTGGCGCACGTCGAGCAGCGGCAGGCAGTCGACCGTGATGCCGACCTCCGCCAGCATCACCGCGAGCGCCATCGCATTGAGCCGCGCCGCCTCGATCGCGCTCGCCGGCGCGCGCTCGTACAGCGCGTCGAAGGCCGCGCCGCTGGGGAAATCGGGCCATTCGGGCGCCTTCATGCGCGCGACGCGCCCGCCCTCCTGATCGATCAGGATCGGCAGCGGGTCGCGGCCGTCGAGGCTGCGCAGATCGTCGGTGAGGCGCCGCAGCTGGTCGCGATTCGCGATATTGCGTCCGAACAGGATGTAGCCCGCGGGCTGGCTGTCGCGGAAGAAGGCGCGCTCGTCTTCGGTCAGGGTCAGGCCCGACAGGCCGAAAATAGCGGGTATCATCGTGCGTCAACCTCCATCGGTCGGCGCCCCCTCATGCGGCAACCAAGTCGAGCATCATGCCATAGCCGCGCCGCCGAACCAATGCCGCGTGCGGCGGGGCGGGTCGATTCAGCGGACGATGACGCAATTTTCGCCGGCAACGCGCAATTTTCCGCACAGGCCCGCCGCATTGGCCGCCGTTCCCGCCGAAACGCGCAGGCGATAGACGGTGCTGTCGCCGACCTTCGCCGGGGAGACCGAGCGATTGAGCTCCGCAAGATAGGCGAAACGCTTCGACAGGTTCGTCCACGCCTTGGTCGCCGCCGCCTCGCTGCTGAAGGCGCCGAGCTGGATCATCGTCGTGCCGCCGGGCGCGGGCGCCTCTTTCGCCGTGTCTTCGGCGGTCTTGACCGACATGGCGGCGGGCTTCGGCTTGCCCTTGTCGGCGGCCGCGATGCGCGCCGCCTCCGCCTTCGCGGCCGTCGCCTTGTCGGCGCTGGCCTTTGCGGCGACCGCCCTGGCCGCCGCTTCGCGCTCGGCTGGGGTCACCGCGGGTTCTTCGGGCATGCGGCTGGGATCGACACGGCCCGCGGGTTCGGCGCCCTCGCTCGCGGCGAAGCTGGCGTCGCCTTCGCCCTCGAAGGTCCGGGCGGCATCGTTGCTCGGCACGACCTTGTAATCGCCGTCCTGCGCAGCGATCAGTTCGCCCTTGCCGCGCGCGCCGCCGTTCTGGATCCACCACAGGCCGCCGAGCACGGCGCCGATTAGCAGCAGCCCGCCGAGCACCATGACGAGCAGGCGCACCGGCGACACCTCGCCGTCATCCTCGAAATCCTCCGCAGCCTCCAGCCAGGGCAGGCGATCTTCGCCCTCCAGACCCAGCCCAGCGTCCGTCTCTTCGGCCATCACAGCATCTCCTCGAGCGCCTCGACCCCCATCAGGTGCAGCCCGTTGCGGATAACCTGCCCGATTCCGTCGGCCAAATAAAGCCGCGTCGCGGTCAGTTCGGCGTCCTGCGTCAATATGATACGCGCCTCGGGCCGGTCGTTGCCCATGTTCCACCACGCGTGGAAGGCGGCGGCGACCTCCCCCAGATAAAAGGCGATGCGGTGGGGCTCGCGCGCCGCCGCCGCCGATTCGACGATGCGCGGGAACTGCGCGAGCAGCTTGACGAGGCCGAGTTCATGATCGTCGAGCCGCGCCGGGTTCGGCGCCGCGGGGGCGATCCCCGCCTCCGCGAGCTTGCGCTTGAGCGACGCGATCCGCGCATGCGCATATTGGACATAGAAGACCGGATTGTCGCGCGACGCCTCGACCACCTTCGCGAAATCGAAATCCATCTGCGCGTCGGCCTTGCGCGTCAGCATGGTGAAGCGCACCGCGTCCTTGCCGACCTCGTCGACGATGTCGGCGAGCGTCACGAAATTGCCCGCGCGCTTCGACATCTTGAACGGCTCGCCATTCTTGAGCAGGCGGACCATCTGGACGAGCTTGACGTCGAAGCGCGTCTTGCCGCCGGTCAGCGCCGCGACCGCGGCCTTGATGCGCTTGACCGTTCCGGCATGGTCGGCGCCCCAGATGTCGATCAGTTCGTCGGCATTCTGCGCCTTCTGGTAATGATAGGCGAGGTCGGCGCCGAAATAGGTCCAGCTTCCGTCCGATTTCCGGATCGGCCGGTCCTGATCGTCGCCGAAACGCGTCGAGCGGAACAGCGGCAGTTCGACCGCTTCCCAATCCTCGGGCGTCTCGCCCTTCGGGGCTTCGAGCAGGCCATCGTAGACGAGGTCGTGCTCGCGCAGCCACGCCTCGGCCGCGGCGGGCTTGCCCGCGGCCTGCAATTCGGCCTCCGACGCGAAAAGGTCGTGATGGATGCCCAGCTTGGCGAGGTCGGCGCGGATCATGTCCATCATCGCCGCCACGGCGACCTTGCGGAACGGCACCAGCCATTCGCTTTCGGGCGCCGTCACGAAGCGGTCGCCATATTCGGCGGCGAGGCTTTCGCCGACCGGCTTCAGATAGTCGCCCGGATAGAGCCCTTCGGGAATCGCCCCGATCGCCTCGCCAAGCGCTTCGCGGTAGCGCAGGTGCGCCGAGCGCGCGAGCACGTCGACCTGCGCGCCGGCGTCGTTGACATAATATTCGCGCGTGACCCGATGCCCGACATATTCGAGCAGCGCGGCGAGCGCGTCGCCGACGACCGCGCCGCGGCAATGGCCGACGTGCATCGGGCCGGTGGGATTCGCCGAGACATATTCGACGTTGACGCGGCGCCCCGCGCCGACCGCCGACCGCCCGTAATCTTCGCGCTGCGCGTGGACCAGCGCCAGTTCGGCGCGCCAGCTTTCGTCGGCGAGGCGCAGGTTGATGAAGCCGGGACCGGCGACGCTCGCCTCGACCACCTCATCGAGCGCGCCCAGTTGCTGCACGAGTTGTTCGGCGAGCGCGCGCGGGTTGGTCCCGGCCGGCTTGGCGAGCACCATCGCCGCGTTGGTCGCGACGTCGCCGTGCGACGGATCGCGCGGCGGTTCGACGCTGATCGCACCGCGGTCGAGCCCGGCGGGCAGCGCGCCCTGCGCGACGAGCGCATCGAGCGCGGCGTTGATATGGTCGGAAAAACGGCTGAACAGGGTCACGGCATCGGGCCTATCTTGGGTCGGACGGAATGGAGCGCGCCCTACCGCAGCTTGGCGGGCGCGAAAAGCCCCGCGTCGCCCGGACCGGGGCGCTGGCGCGGGCGGGGGCGCGGAAGGCCGGCGAACGGCGCCGCGGCGGCGGCACGCGCCCTATCGTCGGACGTTGTATTCGAGCTGGTCCTGCGTGAGCTGGAAGCCGACGAGCAGTTCGAAGCTGGAGCGCTGGACGGCGGCGCGCACCTCGGGCTGGCTGAGCGGATCGATCGCGGCGTCCTGATCGCCCGCCTTGCGCTTGCGGGTGATGCGTTCCTGAATGTCGGCGGGCAGCGTCGCGGCGGCCCGGTCGACATAGGCCGACGCCTGACCGTGGCCGACCGCGCGCGTCTGACCGGCGGGGAAGGTCACGCTGACCTGGCCCAGCCGCTTGGCGACGATCGCGGTGCCGCCCTGCACGACGGTCGCGAAATAGGGGAGCGTCACCGTGCGTTCCGCCCCCGCGTCGCGGCGCGTCGCGACGACGTCGAACGACGCGAGCTGGAACACCTTCTCGCCGCCCTCGTTGCACTGCGGCGCGAGATTGGTGATCGAGGCGACGACGTCGATCGCGCTGGCGTCGCGGCTGGTCGCCGGGTCGAACAGGGTGATGTCGCCGGTATGGAGCGGCACTGCCACCGCCGGACATGTCGAGCGCGTCGCGGTGATGCCGACGCCGGCCGACACGTCGATCTCGTTGTCGCCGGCGCAGCCAGCCACCATCGTCAAGGCCGCCGCCCCGCAGAGCATCGTCATTGTCTTACGGAGCGAAGGCGAAATGGGGGTCATGATGATCGAGCTTTCCAAACGGGTGCGGCGGGACGGACAATCTCGCGCCCTAGAGCACTGAACGATTAGATTGAATCGTTCAGTGCTCTAAGGCGTGTGGGGATTCGTCTTGCGACTGTCCTTTATCGTGTGTCCCCGCGAAGGCGGGGACCCATCTGCGGTGGTTTCGAGATGGAACCGGCCGAAGATGGACCCCCGCCTTCGCGGGGGAACACGGCTTCATACAATATCGCGGCGATAGACTCTGAATCCCCACAAGCCTTAGTTTCTTCATTGTTTTCCGCATTCTCCGAGTCGTCAGGTGATTCCACCTGACTAGGGTCAGGACCCATGAATTGCGCGTTCGAGGCGTCGAAATGGCGAAGATATCGGGCTTGGGCGGACGCAGCGGGTAGCATCGCTACCCGCAAGGCCGCACGAGCCTGAGATCGAAGCCATT